>JANYBY010000031.1 GCA_025360565.1 Bacteroidota bacterium | reverse complement strand
GGCGGAATGTAGCAGGTTAAAATTTTCATCATGGTACTTTTTCCCGCACCATTCGGACCCAAAAATCCAACAATTTCGTTGCTGCCAACTTCAAAAGAAACTTTATCAAGCGCTTTTTGCTTGCCGTAGAGTTTGGTTATGTTATTTACTTTTATCGACATTCCTTAATTTTTGATTTATTGAATTTTAGAATTGTAGATTGAATTAGTGTAGAGCTTACCATTCTACAATTCACCAACTCTAAAATTTGTTCACCTAAACACATTCGTATCCACCCAGCTCTTCCCCCATTGTTCTTTTTCCTGATCCGTCCACAATTGGGGATAAAAAATACGTTTTTGAAAGCGTGGCGGTAAATATTTTTGCCAATTGGTTCCGCCGGTTGCCGGTACATCGCCGTCTTTGGCACCTAAATAACGCGCGGCGCTTTTGTAATGCACCAATGGCCAGTTAATGTTTACGTTTACATCTAATTCTTTTAACGCGTTAATTAATTTCGGGTCTTGCTTTTCGCCTTCGGTGAGCGATTGATATTTTTGCCAAATGTTTTTGGTTGAGTATTCGTTGGCCATTTGGAGAAATTTTGCAGAATATTTTTTTTCAAATTGCTCAAGCGTTAATGTTTTTTTACCGGTCACCAGTTCGGTTGCGCCTTTGTTCCAATAAATAAATTTGAACATGTCGTTAAGATCTGATTTTTTTGTAACATGCTCTTCTCTTACATCTTTATCCACCAAATTAATAAAATCGGTACAGGCAATTTCTATCATGCGGTATTGCGCGCTTTGGAAACCGCTGGCAGGAAGTAATGCCATGCGGTAACGCAAGAACTGTTCTTTTTCCATGCCGTTTATCATGATCTCAAAAGATTTGGTAAGGGCTTCAAAATAACGGTTAACGCGTCCAACACGTTCGCTTAAATAAATGGCGTCAATTTTATCTTTCCATCCTTTATCCATTCCGTTCGGCAAAATATTCCGTCCGTTATGGGCTATCTGTTCCATTTCGTGTAAGGATAATTTAAAATACAATTCCGTAATTTGGTGGTAAATAATAAATATCAATTCATCCGGAAAATCGGTCTTAGGTTTTTGAAGGGTCAACAAAGTGTCCACCTGCGTATAATCCCAATAGGTTAAATAGTTGGATAAAAGCAATCCGTCAAGGTAACTATTCAGGTCCTGACCCATAAGAGCGTATTTCTCTTCCAGTAATTTTATTTTGTCTGTTATCTCTTTTTCCATTAGCTAAAAATAGTAATAAATTTTAATACCCGGCCGCACCTGCATCATATGCGTTAAAAGTGCCCAAAGCTTTAGCCACAAGCTTATTGTCTTTATTGGCGCAAAATACATCGCAGCTAATAATTAGAATACGTTTTCCCTTTTGTTCTACTTTTCCTTTTGCAATTAGTTTATCGTTTAAATGTACAGGTGCTAAAAAATTTAATTTGTATTCAATTGTACTAACTACTTTATTTTCTTTGTAAACAGCGCTTAAGCCGGCCACGCCAAGAGCGGCATCTATCAATGATGACACAACACCGCCGTGCGCGGCATTAGGGGTTGCCATGTGATCTTTGGTAACGGTTAAATGATATTCAACACAGCCATCGCTCACGATCTTAAAATCCATTCCAAGTAATTTTCCGAAAAAATTATTTTCAATGTATTTAGCTATGAGATCTTTTTTTTCCATTTACTTTTTAGGAATGATAATGGTGTCAAAAAAGGGAGAGTAGGCTACAAAGGCCCCAAACACTTCCTGATTATAACCAAAAGTACTTTTAATATTTGAAGGCGCGCTAAATGGATTACTGTTGCTAGCTTTATTCTGATAATACGTATTCCAAAAATTATATTCCGTTTGCCCGATCTTGCAAAATTTTACAATTACGGTATCGCCGCGTTTAAAATAACCTTGTTCGGGATCATCTCTGTATTGCTGAATTTCATTAGGCTGCGGGCCTCTGTCGTAATCAAAATCAAATGTTTTACCGTCAATAAATTTATCATCAAACGCAGATTGAAACGGTGCCGCGTAAAATTGATCTTTTGTTTTACGTTTTGCAAACCATCGATAACAATCGCCCACACCGGCCGGCTCCGGAAATTTTTGCCAAATATAACCAAGACTGTCTTTTTCGCCTTTAAAATATAAAGTATCCAACTTCGGCGGTGTAAGAATTGTAGAAGCAGAGGTAAATGTTTTGTCGCCAACTCTTACTGTAAGCGTGTATGTTTTACCTTGCTGACCCTTCAACTTAAATCCGTAATAAGCGTAACCGGTTGTAGGATCAAGTTCCACTAAAGTATCGGTAACAGCGCCATCGCTTACGGTTACAAATCCCCCTTTAATAAAAGCTGTTTCGGGAGTTTTAAAATCAAAATTACCAAAGTAGGGCACCGAATACGAAAGAAATACAAGCGCGGTGCCGCCGGTCTCAATACTTGCTTCAATAACCACTTTTTGTTTGTAATCGGGTAAAATTGGTTTTACATCTTTTCGGCAGGAGAAGAAAAGGAATAGAAGTAATAGAAAGCCCAATTTTGGTTTTATTAAAAAGGACAAATGCTGAAAAGGAAAAAGATCCTGAGGGAAAATTTTCTCACAATAACTGCCTAAATTATATTTTCTTCTCTGCATCAAAATTTAAAATTCCATGTAAAACTCGGTAATATAGGAAATAACGAAACTTGTTTTGCGCCAACCTGCAAACTGCCATCGGTAAAATCACCCTTCCGCGTTAAATAAATAAAATACGGATTGTATCGATTGTAAACATTAAATACACTCAATGTAAAACTATTACTGAAATTTTTGCACCATTTTTTTTGCAATTGAATTGAATTCACATCTTTGCCTTGTTGTTCGTATTCTTTCGTCATTGCAACTCTTCTTTTTTCCAATTTGGCTGTTCTGTTTGGTGTAAATGTTACATTCAGATCCATTCGGTGATAAGGTGCGAATTTGTAAGAGTTGCGTAAACCATAATCGCTACTTAAACTTCCTTCGTACAAAAAGAAACCGTTAGGAAGCGTTCCCCTGTTACCCGTGCCGTAAACCCAAACCATTCCAAAATTCCATTGTTTGCTGGCATCATATGTAAGCACCAACGACATATCATGTCTCCGGTCGTATTTCGCTAAAAATTTTTGACCGTAATTTATTTCCGCAAATTGCCTCCAGGTCCACGATAAAGTATAACCGATCCATCCTGTAAATTTTCCGGTGCGTTTTTTTATAAAAAATTCGGCGCCATAAGCCCAGCCTTTTCCGAAGGTAAACGCGTTGTCGGGATTATCGTAAACATTATCCGATGGCTGCGAACCTTCCTTATATTCAATTTGATTTGACATTGTTTTGTAATAAGCTTCGATACTTGTTTCAAACATATTGTCGTGAAAATTTTTAAAGAAGCCAAGCGCGTATTGGTTTGAGATCTGCGGATGAATTACTTCTGTACACGGCATCCACACATCAGTTGGTAAACTAACCGATGAAATGGTGGCGAGATGGATGTATTGAAAATTACGGGTAAAGGCCGCCTTTAGAGAAGACGTGGGGTTAAGCGAATACCGAATGGAAAATCGCGGTTCAAGACCATTGTAATTTGCAACCACACTGTTTGCTTTGTAACGAGTAGTATCGGTAATTTTTCCCTGAAAATTTTTATTGTACCTGTTAAACGGACCAATTTGAGTAAAGTTGCCGAAGCGTAGCCCGGCATTTATTTTTATTTTTTGTGTTATTTCCCAATCATCCGAAATATAAATTGCGGCATCGTGTGCGTATAATTTTACGGCTTTTCCCAGATCAAATGTGGTGGTGCCTTGTTTAGCGCTTATGCTCGTTGGCACAAACGTGTGAAAGATATAATTAACGCCAACTTTAATATTGTGGCGTGAATTTGGAAAATAATTGAGATCGTATTTTGCGCTGTAATCGGTGATGCCCGATTTAATGGTTGCTTCAAAATCTTCCTGCGTAGCAATAAAACTAAAATCGTAATTTGTAAAAATAAGGGAAGTGTTTGAAAATAATTTCGGGTTAAAAACATGATTCCATCTTAAACAGGCAGAAGCATTTCCCCAGGGGATCTCTGTTTTAAAATGGTCTTCTTCACTTTTAAACTGAAATTTATCGCGCCCGAAATAACCGCTTAAATATATGCGGTTCTTATCATTTATGATGTAATTGAACTTGGCATTCAGATCATAAAAAAAATAGGAAGTACCTTTAAAATCCGATTTATCTAAAAAAGGTTTTGCCAACACATCAATATAAGTGCGGCGGGCACTGATCAAAAAAGAACTTTTGTTTTTTACAATTGGGCCTTGTATGGTTATGCGCGAAGCAATAACGCCAATGCCTCCGTCAACTTGAAAATTTTGATTGTTACCATCCTTCATGCTGATGTCTAAAACGGAAGATAAGCGTCCGCCATATTGCGCGGGCATTCCGCCTTTTATAAGCGTTACATTTTTTATAGCATCGCCGTTAAAAACCGAAAAGAACCCCATTAAATGTGATGCGTTATAAATTGGGGCTTCATCCAATAAAATTAAATTTTGATCGGGACCGCCACCGCGAACATAAAAACCGGTGTTTCCATCGCCGGCGTTTTTTACCCCGGGCAATAATTGTATGGTTTTTAAAATATCTACTTCGCCCATAAATGCAGGAATTTTTTTTATTTCAGTCATGTCCAGTGTAACCGCGCTCATTTGCGTAGTTTTTACATTTTCGTTTCCGCCTTTTGCGCTAATTTCAATTTCGTCCAGATTTGTTTCGGCCGGTGAAAAAGAAACGTTGGTGGTGATGTTATTTTGCAGATCTATTTCCTGACTAACTGTTTTATAACCCAAATAAGAAATGGATAAAGTGTATTTGCCTTTTGGAGCAGTGATAGAATAAAAACCGTATTGATTTGTAGAGGCCGTTTTATTTATTTCTTTTAAATATATGGTAGCGCCAATTACTGTTTCACCATTTTTTCCATCTTTTACCGAGCCGCTGATCGAAAAATTTTGCGATTGTAAATTAAAAAAAAGAGCTAAAAAAAATATAAGGCAGGGTATTCTCAAGGCAGGACAAAAGTACTCAATTTAGCCTTTATTTTGTTGTTAAAAAGGGTATAAATTTGGGAGATTTTGCCGCGGATTACGCGGATTACACAGATGCAATGTTTAATCGCATAAATATGTGAAATTCGCGATAAATAAAACGGGTTACAAACTCAACTTCCACACCAGATCTTTAAAATCAACGCCGTCAAAATTACCGGAGCTCATCATTAAAAGCACTTTGTTTTGCCATTTTACCGAACATAAATAATCGGTTACATCGCTACTTTTTGTAAATACTTTCAGATCTTTTTGGTTAAAAGCCAGGTACACTTGTTCAACCGTTATTTCTTTTAATTTTTTATGTGCAATGGTGTGAGGATTAAAATAAACAATAGCTTCATCGGCAAGATCCATAGCACCGTTATATTCTTTTAAAAAATCTTCGTTTAAGCTGCTAAAGGTATGCAGTTCCATACAAGCAATTACTTTTCGTTCTTTAAACTGCTCCTTTACCGCATTTGTAGTGGCTTTTAGCTTTGAAGGGGAATGCGCAAAATCTTTGTAAAAATTAAAATTCTCGGTTTTGTAAACAAGCTCCAATCTTTTTGCGGCGCCTTTAAATGTTTGTATACCGGCGTAAAATTTTTCATCGCTTATGCCTATCTTGTTGCAAACTAATTTCGCCCCTGTTAAATTTAGTAAGTTATGGTCACCAAAAATTTGCAAAGGAATTTTTTTATCGTCCACCAATAAATACGTAATTCCGTTTTCAATTTTGTTTTGGGGAACAGAGTAGGGGGTTTTACCTATAGAATTTCCTTGTGTAGTTTCACAAACATCTTTCAGTACTTTATCTTCGGCGCAATAAATTAAATGTCCTTGAGGTTCAATTAACTCAATAAATTTTTTAAACTGCTCAACATACATTTCAAACGTTGGAAAAACATTTATGTGATCCCATGCAATACCGCTAATAATGGCAATGTTGGGTTTGTACAAATGAAATTTTGGTCTACGGTCAATGGGCGATGCAAGGTATTCGTCGCCTTCAATCACCGCATATTTTGCGGAGTTTGTTAGGCTAACCATTGTGTTAAAGCCTTCCAATTGCGCGCCCACCATATAATCGGTTTCTATGCCGCAATGTTTCATTACGTGCAGGATCATGGCAGTTATAGTTGTTTTGCCGTGACTGCCGCCAATAACAATTCGGGTTTTATCTTTGGTGGCTTCGTAAATGTATTCTGGATAAGAATAAATTTTTAAGCCTAATTCTTTGGCGCGAATTAATTCCGGATTATTTTCGCGGGCGTGCATGCCCAAAATCACGGCATCCATATCTGCAGTTAATTTTTCGGGAAACCAGCCTATTTCTTTAGGCAGCAAACCAACTTTGGCCAGCCTGCTTTTGCTGGGCTCATTAATTTCATCATCACTTCCGGTAACAATAAAACCTTTTTCATGCAAGGCAAGCGCCATGTTGTGCATTGCACTGCCGCCAATAGCTATTAAATGCACTTTCATACTCATATGCTATAAAGAACGTTGTTTTTAACCTAGCTCAGCACTATCTAAATGTAAATTTTGCACAAGTCTGGTTTAATAAGCTTTTTTCCGGTAAAAAGCCTAAAAAAAGCGTTTTTTTTAATGAATTTTCGGATGTTTTAAAATTGTATCTTTAATGTTTGCTTAAAATTCGGCATATCTGTTGGTTTGTACTGCTCTCATTCATGGTTTCAACCGGGTGGGCACAGAGATTTGGTGCCAATAATCCGGGAAGAAAATTTAAGGGAAAAAAAGAAAAAACATCCTGGATCTTTGGGGCGGGGTGGAACATTGTGGATGATAACGGTGAACCTTTTAAGCATCTGTTCGATATTTCAAAAGCCTGGAGTATGCCTTTTTACCCTTCGCAATTAAGCACCGAAATTTTGGGGCGAAGGTATTTGTCGTATGGTATTTTATTAAGCTATAACCGATATAAAGCCGGAAAGGTTATCAATAATGTTGAAATAAAAAAGGGACGATACAATTTTTTTTCGGCGGATGCTTTTGTAAAGTATCATTTAAAATATCATGTTAAAATTCCTCCTCGATTTGATCCCTACGCAGTAACCGGCTTAGGTTATACTTCAAGAGGTATTGGGCCTTATAACAGTACGTTTACATATAATTTAGGTATTGGTACAAATATTTGGATAAATAATATTGTGGGCATAAATATTCAATCAATAGCTAAATTCGGATTGCGATCTCCCATTTTTAAAACAGGCTCAAATTATTTACATCACTCATTTGGCTTAGTTTTTATTTTAGACCGTACATCAAAAAGAAGATTTTCTTTCGTCAGGGCTCGCTATGCGTGGATCCATGAAAAACGAAAAAACAGAGAAAGAGAATAAGGTGTTTACAAAATAATTCTCAGTAAAAGAAACAGCCCGCCCGAAATTATTGCCGTAACGGGCAGGGTTAAGATCCACGCCAATAGTATATTTTTAATTGTTTTTTTCTGTAAGTTTTTTAAACCTTTTTTTGCAACCATTGTACCCGCTATTGCCGACGATAAAACGTGCGTTGTGGATACTGGTAAATGCATGCCTGTTGATAAAGCTATGGTACTGGAAGCCACTAATTGCGCTGCTGCTCCCTGAGCGTAGCTCATGCTTTGTTTACCGATCTTAGATCCTACTGTTATAACAATTCTTTTCCATCCAATCATAGTGCCTAAGCCAAGCGCTATTGAAATAATTATTTTAACCCAGTCGGGGGCAAAATCAGTTGCAGTTTTTAAATGTTTTATATTTTCGTGTACAATTGTTACTTCTTTTTTTGACAAAGATAAATTCCCTTCATCCGCTATTTTTTCGAAATGTTTAGATAAGATAATCACATTTTTTCTTATCGCTAATCGTGAAGAGTCATTTAAAACCGAAATGCTTTTTCTATTTTCGGTTATTGCGATCAGATCTGCTGCCGACCTATTAATTTTCACATACCAGACCAGATCCGGTTTTTTGGCCAACCTAGTAGTATCGGTTAATAAAATCTTTCTTTGAATAAGGTGAATGCTTGAATTTATTTGCTGAATATCGGTATTGGGATTTATGACAAAACTTTTAGGCACAAAAGCAATTAATACTAACATCATTAAGCCAATTCCTTTTTGCCCGTCGTTGCTTCCGTGAGCACCGCTCACCAAGCCGCAGGAAAGTATCAAAAACATTCGTATCCAAAACGGCGGTGTTTTTCCCGGAATAGGTTCTTTGTAAATGTTTTCGTTTTTAATTAACCGTTTAAAAATGTACATCATAAAAATGGCTATTGCAAAACCAAAAATGGGCGATATTAATAGGGCCAATCCTATTTCCTGAGCTTTGCCCCAGTTAACAGCGTCTTTTCCTGAAATAAAATAAAAAGCGAGGCCTATTCCAAGTATTGAACCAATTAATGTGTGAGATGAGGAAGCGGGTAAACCTAAATACCAAGTACCGAAATTCCAAATTATGGCAGTAATAAGTATTGCAAGGATCATACTTATACTGTTCCAAATATTTGGATCGATAAGTACTTCCATTGGCAACAGGTTAACAATACCCATTGCTACACCAATGCCGCCGGCCAATACACCAATAAAATTAATGATGCCGCTGTAGATCACGGCCACTGTAGGTTTTAGGCTGTTTGTATAAATAACTGTGGCCACTGCGTTGGCAGTATCATGAAAACCATTAATGAATTCAAAAAATACAACTAATAAAACGCAAAGCACTAAAGTAATCGCAATTCCAATTTCGAGTCCGAACATAATTAAAAACCACAAAGTTATTGGTTAAGTAATTTTTAGCGTTAAGACAACGTTAATAAACACTGCTCTAAAAAAGTGCAATTAATTTACTTTGGAAATGATCGTAAGTACGCAGCGAAATAACTCAGAATTGATTTACAAAATAGCTCTGAACAAAATAAATAATCCGCCGGATAAAATAATTGTTACGGGTAAAGTTAATACCCAGGCTAATACAATGGTTGTTACCGTTTTCTTTTGTAAATTTTTCAATCCTTTTTTGGCCACCATTGTGCCGGCAATACCGCTGGACAGCATGTGTGTGGTTGAAACCGGTAAACCATAAGCTGAAGCCATTCCAATCCCGATGGAAGCAACTACTTCGGCACTCGCTCCCTGAGCATAACTCATGTGTTGTTTCCCGATCTTTTCACCTACTGTTTTTACAATTCTCTTCCAACCAACCATAGTGCCAAGGCCTAATGAAATCGAGATCATTAAAATTACCCAGTTTGGGGCAAATTCAACTAATTTTTTCGCGCTTTTTATTTCCGACTTTAAAGTACCTGAGTCCTTTGCGGTAATTGCAAAGTTGGGGCTTTTTAATAATTTTTCAGTTCCCTTAGTTAATTTTACTACGTCTTTTCTCAAATTAAAACGTTCTGTTAAAGAAATATCTGAAGGATGAATTTTTCCAACAACGGCCGCCATATATGAAGCCGCGTGTTTTTTTACGCTGTTATAATTTTTAAATTCATCTTTTCCAAACTGAGTGGTATCGGTAGCCGCAATTATTTTTTGGATCTCCAGTACATTCCCATTTACACTTTGTAAATTAATTTTTTCATCTAACGAAAATTGCCCGGGTAAAATTGCGATCAGGATCATCATTAAAATTCCAACCCCTTTTTGCCCGTCATTTTGGCCATGAAAAAAACTTACCAGGCCACAGGTTAGCCATAACATCATTCTGATCCAAATAGGAGGCTGCTTGCCCGGAATAGGTTCTTTATAAACTGTTTCGTTTTTTACAAGGCGTTTAAAAATAAACATTATTAATATGGCCATGCTAAAACCGGCGAGCGGAGAAATTAATAAAGCTAATCCTGTATCTTTTGCTTTATCCCAATTTACAGCATTGCCGCCAATTTCGCCCGGAATAAAATAAAACGCTAAACCAATTCCTAATATAGCGCCAATTAATGTATGAGAAGAGGAGGCCGGTATACCAAAATACCATGTGCCGAAATTCCAAATAATTGCTGAGAGTAATAAAGCCAATATCATGGCAATGCCATGGCTTACATTTGAGTCAACCAGCACTTCCATGGGCAATAAATTTACAATGCCCATGGCAACTGCAATTCCGCCGGTTAATACACCAATAAAATTTAAAATACCCGAATAAATTACGGCAACGGTTGGCTTCATACTGTTAGTATAAATAACAGTTGCAACAGCGTTTGCCGTATCGTGAAAACCATTTATAAACTCAAAAAAGCAAGCTAAAAGCAAACACGCAATAAGTAAAATGGCAAGGCCTGTGGTTAATCCAAACATAGTATAAATTTTAGGTAATAATAATGTATATTTTTTGCGACAATGTTAAGTTATTGTTAAGTATTTAAAATCTGTATTGCATCCTGATAGTGAGGATATTATCCTTCAAATCCCGCGTATAACCTGAGATCTGTGTGGTTTCGTTGGTTACCATATTGTAATAAAACATAAACTTTACATGATCATCCAAATAAAAATTATATCCAAAACCCATCATGGTGTATTTTATTTCACCTTCTTTCATCCCATTTTTCCCGTTAAGATCCGATGCCGAAATTTTAGTGTTTGGATCTATCCACTCATATTTAAATACTACTTCGTGTTTTGATTTGGCAATGCGATGAATAAAGTATACGTTACCGGCCTCAAAATTTCTTATATAGTTTGCAGAAAGTGAACTTGGGGCCGATTGCGGACTTCTAAAATCGGTTGACCTTCCGCTTTGGGTTCCGGTAACATATTCGCCTCTTATTGTTGTAGTACCCAATACTGTTTTAATGGTAAATTGTGCTTCAACGCCTGTATAAATACGCGGCGCTTTTTGTCCTTTATATCCTTTTCCGGTTGTATCCATGGCTACCCATACTTTATTTCCAAGTGTATCGGTTTTCATTGAATTGTACACGATATTGTTTTGATACGCAAAACCGCCGTTATAATGCGATGCGCCAATTCCAAATTTTATTTTTTCATTTTTTGATGTTCTAGTATAATAAATATGCCCGATAAGATCTTTGTATCTGTCAAAATCGGTAAACCCGTTTACGCCTGTAACACCCGAAGGCGCACCAACTGAACCTACCGGGGCACCGGTGCCAGGTACCGCAATGCCTGTTCCGTTAAAAAGACCGGCATCTATTTTTAAACCAAAAAGCGGTTTGCCTTTTGCGGGTTGATAAGTTAACATGGCACCAATATCGCGCTCGTTAGGTAAAAGCGTTTGAATGTAACGCGAACGTTCAGGTGTTTCGCGGTCTGCGGAGGACTGCTGAATTTCAAATCCAAAGGGGCGGTTCATAACCCCTGCAGTTATTGAAAAGGCGTGGATAAAGGGATCGGTATATTTACCAAAGATCTCAACAAGATTTACGCCGCGCTCGGTACCATTTATTTGCATAACATACTGCGAATTTTTTTGATTGTAGGTAAATTTTACGCGTCCGCGACGGATCATAAAACGCTGATCGGAATTTATAGGAAAATCACCGCCGTCAAAATTCTTTGTGCCAATGGTATCGGCGTATTGGTACTGTGCCTGTACCCACCCTGTAATTTTAAGATTTTTAAATAATTCGAATTCTTTTTTTAAATGTTGAACACTTTTGTTTAGGCTATCGTTGGTTGGCGGAGCGGTTGCAGTATCTTGGGCTCGTAGAGAATTAAGTAAGGCAAAGCATAAAAGCAAAGAAAATGTTAGGTGTTTTATCATAAAAGTTAATTTTATACAAACTAACTATTACCAAATGAAGTAAAAGTAATCCTAACGTTAAGTAAATGTTAAGGAATAATAGATAAAAAATCCCTCGACTTTAAGTAAATTTGCTTAATTATTTGAGAATGAATAGATGTGTTTAAGAACTGATTTTAAATATAATAAATGATGAACAAAAAAATAGTAAAAGTAGGTGATATTGAATGCGGCGCTAAAGATCTTTTTCTGATCAGCGGGCCCTGCGTAATTGAAGATGAAAAAATAATGATGGCCACCGCCGAGAAGTTAAAAGAGGTGGGTGAAAAATTAAAAATTAAAATAATTTATAAATCCAGCTTTTTAAAAGATAACCGCAGTAATTTAAAATATTACGATGGTCCGGGTTTAGAAAAAGGAATGAAAATATTGGCAAAAGTAAAGGCGCAATTTGGTTTTCCTTTGCTTACCGATATTCATGAAAGTTACCAGGCCGCTATTGCGGGAGAAGTTTGTGATGTGCTGCAAATACCCGCCTATTTATGTATGCAAAGTAGTTTGGTGGTTGCCGCTGCAAAAACAGGAAAGGTGGTAAATATAAAACACGGCCAGTTTCTTGCGCCCGATAATATGAAACACCCTTTGCAAAAATGTATTGATAGCGGAAATGATAAAGTTATTTTAACCGAACGCGGTTATGTTTTTGGTTACAACGACCTTATTGTTGATCCTCGCAGTTTTTTTCACCTGAATAATTTAGGATATCCTGTGGTGTTTGATGTAACACATTGTGTTAGAAAATACGGCATCCCCAGCTCAGATGTTAAAGGTGGCATGCGCGAATTTTTGCCTGTGTTAAGTAGGGCAGGCGTAGCCAGCGGAGTTGACGGATTGTTTATTGAAACGCATCCCGATCCTCAAAACGCATTGTGCGATGCGGCCTCGCAATTAAATGTTGCGCATCTCGAAGAATTTTTAAAACCCTTGATCGAGATCCACAATGTTGTAAGGAAATATTAAACCTTATTGCAAGTATTTATTTTAGTGTTAAATCAATTATTCATTAAGGTTTTTTAAAAATTATTCAGAATAATTTAATACAAGGTTTATGATTAATAGACCTAGCTGTGTTAATTTTGCAAAATGACTTTCAAAGAACAGCTCATCGAATTTATTTTAAGATATGATAAGAGCCACAACAAAATAAATTTGCTTTCTTGTTCAATGGTTGCTTTGGTAGTTATTAAAGTGCAAATTGAATTGGAACTTGAAAGACTGAAAACAGGGAAAGTTCGGTCAGTATAATTTATCCTGTGAGGGATTTTTGATCAGATAGAATTTGTGTGTGTAAAATAGCTTACATTTTGAAGCGGGGAATATTAATTCCGGTACCGAAAACCAAAGTGGGGCTTACCCTATCGTTATACATACCCTGAATATAATTGAAATGATAAGAAGTATTTACACCAAGAAAACTTTTCCAGGTTACGGCAGCTGCTATTCTTATATGAAACTCGATGCCAACAGCGAATTCACCGGTTGAAAGTTTTATGCTGTTCCAATCATAATCTGAATTGTTATGCCCAATCATTTCAGAAGTTGATGCGGCGTAACTTAAAGGTAATTGATCGGTAAATTGCAGGTAAGAAAAAAGTTTGAGTCCAATAGCGCCGGTGTTATGCCCTTTGTCTTCGGGATCCAGCCCCACAATTTTATATAAAAAACCAATTTTGCCCCCCCTCATTTGCATGCTACGCTTTTGAATGCAAGGACCAATGGTAAATGCGCCCTTGCCCCGGCTAATACTTAAGTAGCCTGAATAAAAACCTCCAAGCGCGTCGCCCGATCCGTAAAACTCAACACCTATACCGCAATAAATTGTTTTTTTAACCGAAGCTGATGGAGTGGCTGTTGCTGTTTGCGCGGTTGAGTTAGTAAAAAAAAGAAACAGAAATAATACGGAAACAAATGCCGGCCTAAACGAAATAGAATTAAATAAGCTGTTAAATTTGTTTTTAGGCAGGATGCACATCATTCTTAACAAATATGCAGATTTTTTACGGGCTTTACAAAAAATTTTATTTTATTGATTTCTTCGCTCCTCCTAAAAAGACTTTCAGTTTTTCCTTTTGTTTCGGATCATCCGAATTATCAAGCTTTAATAAAACCTTCCCATTAACAGCATTCACTATATAATACATTGGCGGGTTAGCGCTTTTAGATCTGGCTGTAATATGCCATTGGTTATTTTTTAATTCTCCATTTATCCAGGTCCCTGTAAATTTGCCATCGGCCTCTGCCAATTGTATGGCCTTTTCTTTGGTTATCAAAGTTGTTGTTTGTTGCGCATAGCAGGAAATAGTTAATAAATAAAGCAAGATGAATAAAGATCTCAATTTCATAAAATAAAGATAAAAAAAAATATAAAGTGATACCGATGCTCAATTTATTATGGTCCAATTCTAAAAAAATAAATTATCGATCGGCATTAACCATTCTAAGGTTTAAAACAGTTTTTACTAATTTAACTTTGGACTGTTTTAAACCAAGAATTGGTATAATTGACTAAATGATGCGGAAAGATTCTCGGGACCGGAATAATATAAACTAAAAAGCCCCTACCATTTTTAACCGGTAAGGGCCTTCACCTTTTTATTTGAGCATCATCTCAATACCCAATACTCATTACTTATTTGACTTCCTCAAAATCCACATCGGTTACATTTTCGCTGCCGCCGGTTTTTTGGTTATTGTTTTGATCGCCGGCATTTTTATTTTCATGGCCATCCTGTTGCGTATTGTTTTGCTGGGCGGCCTTGTGCATATCCTCGCTTGCCGCTGCCCATGCATCGTTCATAGTTTTTAAAGCCGCGCTAACTTTATCCATATCTTTTGAAGCGTGAGCCGATTTTAATTCTGTTAACGCGCCTTCGATCACCGATTTTTTTTCGGCCGGAATTTTATCTCCGTATTCTTTCAGCTGTTTTTCTGTTTGAAAGATCATCGCGTCCGCTTCATTTAATTTATCCACTTCTTCTCGCGCTTTTTTATCGCTCTCGGCATTTGCTTCTGCTTCGCGTTTCATTTTATCAATTTCCGCTTGCGTTAATCCGCTTTTTGCTTCAATGCGTATGTTGTGCGATTTGCCGGTGGCTTTATCTTTGGCGCTTACGTTAACAATTCCATTCGCATCCACATCAAAGGTAACTTCAATTTGAGGAACACCTCTTGGTGCTGGCGGAATACCATCTAAATGGAAACGACCAATCGTTTTATTATCCACTGCCATCGCTCTTTCTCCCTGCAAAACATGAATTTCAACACTTGGCTGAGAATCTGCTGCTGTAGAGAAAACCTGAGATTTTTTAGTTGGAATTGTAGTATTTGACTCAATCAATTTTGTCAAAACACCACCCATAGTTTCAATACCTAAAGATAAAGGCGTAACGTCAAGCAACAATACATCTTTCACATCTCCTGATAAAACTCCACCTTGAATAGCTGCTCCAATAGCAACAACCTCATCAGGATTAACTCC
>JANYBY010000003.1 GCA_025360565.1 Bacteroidota bacterium | reverse complement strand
GTTTAATAGCTCAGGATGCCCAAACGGTTGTGCCTGCTTTAATAAATACCGCTGTTCACCCTGCAAGTAAAGTTGGTGGCACAAACTACCCGGCACAATCGTATCTTACTTTAGAGTACATGCAATTAATTCCAATACTTGTTAAAGCAGTCCAGCAATTAAGTACTAAAAACAATACGCAAGATTCATTAATTCAAATTTTAACCAACAACATAAACGCATGTTGTCATAACAATCACAATGATGATGACCATGGACACAGGGATGCACCAGGAGGTACAGGCAGCAATACTGTTACTCCCGGTAATTTATTAAATGTTGATTTGAGCGATAAAGATGTTATTGTTTTAGACCAGAATGTGCCAAATCCATTCGCTGAACAATGTACTATTACTTATAATGTACCGGAACAATATAAATTCGCCCAAATTATTTTTAAAACCGTCGATGGTAAAATAATTAAAACAGTTGATGTTAATAAAAAAGGAAGAGGACAGCTGAATGTTTTTGCCGCCGATCTCAGCAACGGATTATACATGTACACTTTAATTGTTGACGGTAAAATTATTGATACAAAGAAGATGGTGAAACAGAATTAAGATCAAAATTTTATGTGTCTCAAAAGGGAATCGAAACGATTCCCTTTTTTTCTAAATTTATTTCGTCCCTAAGTCGTTGAACTCCTTCAAAGAAAAAATACTCCCCTACCTCAAAAAACACAAACTAAAACTTTCAGTTACGTTTGTGTTGCTTTTGCTTTTTTATTTTTGGCTGCCGGCTAAATTATTTAACAGATCAAATAGCACCGTTTTGGTGGATGAGAACAACCAGCTGCTTGCCGCGCAAATAGCGGGCGACGGGCAATGGCGTTTTCCTGAAAGCGATAGTGTGCCCGTAAAATTTAAGCATTGCCTTATTACCTTTGAGGATGAATACTTTAATTATCATCCAGGTTTTAATCCCATCTCCATTTTAAAATCACTAAAACGAAATTTTGGCGCGGGTAAAGTAAAAAGCGGCGGAAGTACAATAACAATGCAAGTTGCCCGCATGATGCGCAACAACCAATCGCGCACTTATTTTCATAAAATAATTGAGATCCTTTTGGCTTTCCGCATTGAATGTTCTTATAAAAAATCTTCCATCTTAAATATTTACACCAGCAACGCGCCTTTTGGCAGTAATGTGGTGGGCCTGCAAGCTGCATCGTGGCGATACTTTGGCCGGAGTCCCGAAAATTTAAGCTGGGCCGAAAGTGCATTATTATCCGTGCTTCCAAACGCACCTTCGTTAATTTACCCTGGAAAGAACGAGAAAAAATTAATTGCTAAACGCAACCGCCTGCTGAAAAAATTATTCGAGAAAAAAATTATCGATCAGTCCACTTACCAATTATCGTTGCAGGAACAATTACCACTAAAGCCCTACCCTATCCCGCAAATAACACCGCATTTACTCGCCCGCGCCATTCAGGAACACGGACAGGGAAAATTGCACAAAAGCACCATCAATAAAAATCTGCAAATTCAGGCAAACGAACTTTTAAATAAATACATGCAAAAGTTATCGGCCAATCAAATAAATAATGCTTGCTTAATTATTTCCGAAACTTCTTCGGGTAATGTATTGGCTTATGTAGGCAATAGTTTTTCAAAAAATAATGAGCATCAAAATTTTGTAGATATAATAACAGCACCAAGGAGTACGGGCAGTATTTTAAAACCATTTTTGTATGCCTTTATGCTCGAAGAAGGAAAAATTCTTCCGGCAAGTTTAATAGAAGACGCACCCATACAAATTGGCGGTTATGGACCAAAAAATTTTAATTTAAATTACGACGGCCTGGTGCCCGCTAACAACGCCATTGCCCGCTCACTCAATGTGCCTGCTGTGAATATGCTGATTGATTACGGTCCCGCCAAATTTCATTACCGCTTAAAACAATTGGGCTTTAAAACATTTTCAAAACCAACCACGCATTACGGTTTATCTTTAATTTTGGGCGGAGGCGAAGCAACTTTATGGGAGATTACTTCAGCGTATTCATCCATGGGCCGCAGTTTATTGAACTACTCAAACGTTCGCAATAAATATTGCCGAAATAATTACCGCCTGCTTAATTATTTAAAAAATAATTCAATTGATAATAATAACGCGTCGCAAAAAACAGATCTTTTAAAAGCATCTTCGATTTGGTTTACGTTTAATGCAATGACTGAACTGATCCGTCCGCAGGATTATGTTGGCTGGATGCAATTTTTATCAAAAAATAAAATTGCCTGGAAAACCGGTACCAGCTTTGGTTTTCGCGATGCCTGGGCTGTTGGTTTAAACGGAAAATACACCGTTGCTGTTTGGGTGGGCAATGCCAGCGGCGAAGGCAGGCCGGAATTAACGGGTACAGGAGTTGCGGCACCATTAATGTTTTCGGTATTTAATTTATTGTCGAAAAAAACTTGGTTCACAAAACCTACTTCTGACTTCATTAATTTAAAAGTGTGTAAACAAAGTGGTTATCGCGCGTCGGATATTTGCCCCGAACCGGAAATAAAACAATGCCAAAGCGGGAGTGAAAAATCACCCATATGCGGTTTTCATAAATTAATTCATTTAGATGAAACGGGGCAAAATCGTGTAAACAGCAATTGCTACA
>JANYBY010000433.1 GCA_025360565.1 Bacteroidota bacterium | reverse complement strand
ATGAAACTGATGCTGAGCATGGCCTGTATTCAAAATAAACTAACGCCCGAAGAAGCCATAAACGCCATAACCATCAATACCGCTTACGCCATGGGTTTGCAAAATAAAGTTGGTTCAATTACCATGGGAAAGATCGCGAATCTGATCATTACAAAAGAAATAAGCAGCTACGCTTTTTTGCCTTATGCTTTTGGCAGTGATTTGATCGACACCCTTATTTTAAATGGAAAAATTTGGAAATAAAAAAACTGTTCCTTTTGAGAACAGTTTTTATATAAAATTTATTTTAAAGAACTATTTTAAAGAACAATTCAGGTCTTCAATAACCGTTTTTACAGATGAAACAGTACCGGTATAAACACTTTGAGTATAGGTGGACGATGAGTGGACGCAATTTCTAAAAGCCGTTAAACGGCCCACGCTTTTCATTGTATATTCATAGTCTACAATTTGCGCGCCGGCGCCATCGAAAGTTTTGTAATCTTTGCAGGAACATACCCGATCTTTGTTACAAGAAAGCATTGCCAGGCCTGCAACAGCTATAACTAATAATAATTTTTTCATTTTTTAATAATTAAAGGTTAACTAAGTTTACAGGTTCGTGTTACTACTACATTCCCCGACTGCGCAGTAAAAGTTTGAGTAGTAGTAAGACAATTTGCCTTTGCTTGGCCCTTTGTTACTTTTACCAACGTAATGGTTTGCATGGTAGGTGTGCTTCCTGCGGCATCGCTTGTTGTGGTGCAATTACACGTGCGGTCTTTTGCGCAAGAAACTGCTAAAATTGCAGTAGCGGCAATTAAAATCATTTTTTTCATTTTTTTTATTTTTAAAGTTTCTGTAAAGATAATTAAGAATAATTAATCTCCCATTATTTTAGTATTAAATGTTCTTTAACTAAATTCACAATACAATTGAGCCCTTATTTAATTGTTTTTTCTGTTACCAACGCCATTTAACCAGAGTTAAAGTCCCTTTAAAAATTGAAAGAGTGCCAGATAGTAACTCGTTGCAGAATTAATCAACCTTGAATTTGTTTTTATTCCGAATTTTTCAATGTCCCTTTTCATTAACTCTTCGCATTCAACATGGTTATCCTGATATAAGGCTTCTCCGTATACTAAAGGCGAATTGATTAGCCTGCACAAAATTAAATTTCGCGAATAAACACCCTTGCTTTCTGTCATTAAACAATTATCTTTTAAATAATCAGCGTCAAATTGCCCGGCTACTTCTACCCCCAGATTTTTATTAAAATTTAATACGGTTTGATGCGCCAGTTTTTCTGACTGATTTAATTGTTTGGTAAGTAACAGCCTTAAAAAATGCAATTTGTTATCCGGTTTTTCAAAATTTTCATTTGTGAATGCGCCCCCTATAAATGTCATTGTTAAATTTTTATTGGATGTTTTTTTCCAGGGTTCATTCTTTTCATCCACATTATAATGAATGATGGCAGTTGAATGCGGGTTAAATTGATTTATTTTTTTTGCTCTGTTCAAAAGGTCGTAATCCCTGAAAAAATCCCAGAAAAATTTATAATTGCTTGACTTTATAAGTTTGTTATATTTTTCGGCGCTTATAAAATCAGTTTTTTTTAAGCTGTCGAGTACCCGCTGCTTATGATTACTCAACCAATCGTTGTACGTGCAATTAAAGGACGTAAAATTATTTTGAGAGCGCGTTAAAAAAACTTGCGCGCCTTGTTCTTCAAGCATTTTTTGAAGTAGTACTGCGGTATTATATGTTAGTTCACTTTCAAATAATTTTATAGAATCGTTTGGCCTGTTAATACTGTCCTTTACAAAATATAAATACTTCTGTTCAATTTGCGCGTCTTCCAAATTTACGCCAAAGTGGCCGGGATCAATTGCCACACGGTATCCCTGTAAGGGAAGTCCCTTTCTTTTTTTAGGAAGTTTTTTACGGTCGTCGACATAGATCCAAACACTATCCCTTTGACGTTTACTGTATTTTTTTACACCTTTCAATTTAAGCAACTGCTCTTGTTGCTTAAAAGAGGTGTGTTCAAAGAACTCGCCAAGCATTTCAATTTCGTGCGCGTAAATAGCAAATTCCTTTTTCCCTCCCGAACCATAAATGGAAATAGCATCGTCCTCAAATTTTACAACATTGTTCAGCGAGCCTCTAAAATTCAGATACATATCAAAGCGCTGTTTACATTGCTTTATATTTTGCGCTTTGCAAAACCCATGTAAAATAATAATTATGAATACGATAGATCTCAGTACATTAAATTTAGATATTTCATTAGAAAAAAAAGCGTAATTTCATAAATGTTATTAATGCTATTATGTTAACAGAAGATCAAATAAAAGACATTCCCAAAGAAATTAAATTTCACACCTCGCGTTCGGGCGGAAAAGGCGGACAAAACGTGAATAAAGTGGAAACCAAAGTGGAGTTGCAGTTCAACGTTCATACTTCGCGCGTATTGAGGCCTGATCAGAAAAAGATCATCTTTTTAAAATATCCTAATTTTATAGATCATAACACCATCCAATTGGTTAGTAATATTTACCGTACACAATTGCAAAACAAAGAAGAGGCTATAAAAAAATTGTTTGTGCTTTTAAATAAATTATTGAAGCCGGTTAAAAAAAGGTTAGCCACCAAACCTTCTAAATCAAGTAAACTAAAAAAATCTGATGGTAAAAAAAGGCTGAGCGAACGGAAACAATTACGTAAAAAGATATTTTAATTTATATTTTTGCTTTTCAATACCCTCATATTTACTGTCTTTTTGCCCGTCGTTTTTTTAACGTATTGGACAATTCCCTCAAGGTTCCGTAACTATTTTCTGCTGCTTGCTTCTTATTATTTTTATTACAGTTACAACCCCATCTTTTTATTATTATTAGTTGGCACATCGGCATTTGATTATTGGTGCGCTAAACAAATTCAAAAGGGCGAAAACCAAAAGTCAAAAAAAGCATTTCTGGCCTTAAGCCTCATTTCAAATCTCGGGGTACTTTTTATTTTTAAATATTTTATTTTCTTTTATAATTCCTCTGTCCAAATTTTAGATCTTAACTATTCCATTTTAAATAATTTCATCATTCCTGCCGGGCTTTCCTTCTACACCTTTCAATCCTTGAGTTATACAATTGATGTTTACAGGGGGAAATACAAACCAAACGACACCCTCTTTGATTTCCTTTTGTTCGTTTCCTTTTTTCCGCACATGGTAGCAGGGCCTGTGGTAAGGTATATGGATCTGATGCCCCAATTTAAATTAATTACCCGATTAAAAAATATCGACTGGCAAAGTTTTGCAACCTTATCCATTTGGGGCTATTTTAAAAAACTGGTAATTGCCGATAATTTAAATTTAATTGTTACGCCCATTTTTAATAATGTAAACGCGTTCAGCGGAGCCGAACTTTTGCTTGGCGGATTTTTATTTGTGATCCAGGTGTATTGCGACCTGAGCGGCTACAGCGATATTGCTACCGGGGTGGCAAAATTATTTAATATTAATTTGAGTTTAAATTGGCGGCGTCCCCTCCTCTCCCGCTCGCTGCGCGAATTCTGGCAGCGCAATCACATAACCATTACTACTTGGTTCCGCGATTATTTGTATATAGGTTTGGGTGGCAATAAAGTAAGTACAAAGCGTTGGCTTTTAAATATTTTTTTAGTCTTTTTGATCAGCGGTTTATGGCATGGCGCCAATTTTACATTTGTTATTTGGGGAGCAATGCACGGCACGGTGTATTTGATTGAGATCTTAGTGCATAAAAAATTTCCAACTTTCAAAGCCCCCGCTATAATAGGCTGGCTATACCTTATAGCCTTTCATACCTTAAGTCTGATCGCTTTTAGGGCAAATAGCGTTTTGGATCTGAGAACGATCTACTCCCATATTTTTTCATGGGAGCCAGGTTATTTTTCGTTCAGCAACATTTCAAATTATCAGGATAAATTTTATTTCGCGGTGATCGCATTTTCAATTTTGCTTTTAGCTTTAAAAGAGCTCAACGAAGAGTTCGCGTTCATCAATAAACACAAAACAAGTTATACTATTTTAAAACCGGTAAGTTATATCGCATTCATTCTTTTGATTTTTATTTTAGGAAATTTTTCGGCCAACACATTTATTTATTTTCAGTTTTGATTAAAAAGGCGATCATATATTTTGTTGTACTAACAGGTTTTTTATACTTGTTACGCTATTTGCATTATAAAGGTTTATTGATGCAAACAGAAGGGTATTACGCTAAATACAAAACCGCTTTTTTAGAAAAAAATAATTACAACGTTTTGTTTCTCGGCTCTTCAAGAGTGGAGATGCATTATAACCCGAAAATTTTCGACAGTCTTACCCACACAAATTCATTTAACCTGAGCTTGCAAGGTGCCACGCCCCAAGTTGCTTTTGCCGCATTAAAGGGATACTTGCTTAACAGCAAGGCTCCCGAACATTTATTTTACGAATTAGATTATCATTTTTTAAAATATAAAAGTACCGAGGTAAAAGAGTTCAATAATTATTTCCCTTTTCTTTCAAACGTAACTTTGCGTGAGAACTTTTGCAAAATAGATTCCCGCATGCAACGCTTTTATTTGAATCCTTATTATTCTTTTCCATTTACAGGGTTCAAAAATTTAAGTACAAGTTTGCATGGCTGGTTCAATATTCCCAATAAAACCGACAGTTTATATTACAAAGGTTATTTAAAAGAGGTGTTAAGGCCCAATTTAAAATTTGTACCTGTAGTGGCTTATTATACTTATTTTAATATTGATGAAAGAAGTTACCTTGACTCCATTATTCAACTCTGCAAAAAAAATAAAACGCGCTTAACACTTGTTACATCGCCTATTTTTGCAGGAGGAAAGGTGGATCTTTTGAATAAAGAACAAATTATTTCACAGCTCAACAACATTGCAATTACTAATCAAATTCGTTATTTCGATCTCTCCTCGCTGCCCTTTTGCAACAATAGAAACCTGTTCATTGACCATTACCATATGAACTATTTCGGAGCCACAAAATATACTCTGTATTTTAGCGGGGTTTTCAACAATAAAATTGGGGGAAATACGTTAAAATAGTGGTAAAACCCGTTTTTTTAACTTAACTTTATTACTTCAGTATGCGTAAGCTTTTCATTATTATTTTTATTCCTATTTCATTGGGCGGTGTTGCTCAGGCGGTGCGTAAGTACAGTAATGAGTTTTTAAGCATTGGTGTTGGCGCCCGAGCCTTAGGAATGGGCAATGCAAACGTTGCTTCTGTTGAAGGTGTAAATTCGGGTTATTGGAATCCCGCAGGTTTATTAAAACAAAAAAATGACCTTGAAGTAGGATTAATGCACGCCGAGTACTTTGCGGGCATTGCCAAATATGATTACATTGGTGTTTCAAAAAGAATTGACTCTAACAGCGTTGCCGGTATTTCCATTCTTCGTTTTGGGGTTGATAATATTCCAAATACACTTGATCTGCAGGATGCCAATGGCAATATTGATTATAACAGAATAAAATCTTTTAACGCGGTTGATTTTGCAATGCTGATAAGTTACGCGCGAAAGATCCCTAAATTAAAAGGCCTTGATCTTGGTGGGAATTTTAAAATTATTCGCCGTAAGCTGGGCGAGTTTGGCGGGGCCTGGGGCTTTGGCCTGGATGCAGGAGCGATGTACAATTACAAAAAATGGAAATTTGCCGCAATGGCACGCGATGTGAGCGGAACTTTTAACGCGTGGAGTTTTAATTTGAGCGATAAAGATATAGCCACCTTAATTCAAACAGGTAACGAAGTGCCCAGTTCCTCCTTAGAAATAACCGCGCCGAAATTAATTTTGGGTGCAGCACGTAAATTTTTATTCTGGAAAGACCGCTTTTCGGTTTTAGGCGAAGTTAATTTTATTAATACATTCGACGGTAAACGTAACACCGTTATTAAAACAAATTTATGGAGCTTAGAGCCTGCCTTTGGCGCGGAGATAGGCTTTAAAGGCTTTGTATTTTTACGCGGTGGCCTTGGCAATATTCAAAAACAACTGAACGATAAAGCAACAGGTTACATTACCACCTATCAACCAAACTTTGGAGTAGGCATAAAATATAAAATTTTCACTCTGGATTACGCTTTAACCGATATTGGCGACAGGTCAATCGCAATTTATTCAAATATTTTTTCCCTTAAAATTGATTTCAATAAGAAGATGAACAAGTGAGAAAATTAATTGCCATAGGTATTTTTTTTTTAATTGCTGTTTCAGCCAAAGCTCAATTTTACGGAAACACCTGGGTAAATTACTCTCAGAAATATAACAAGATCAAAGTTTTTAAAGAGGGCATTTTCAGAATTAACTACAGCACGCTTGCCAACTATTACGACGTTACAAAGGTCAATCCCAAAAATTTTCAGCTATTTTTTAAAGGCAAGGAACAATCTATTTTTGTGAACGGCGAGGGCGACAATACCCTTGATCCGGGAGATTATATAGAGTTTTACGCTAATCCTTCCATGCGCGAAATAGATTCGAGCATTTACACAGGTATAAGTTATTTGCCCAATCCATATCTGGGTTTATTTAACGATACTATTAACGCCTTCTTAACATCAAACTCTTCGGTAAACAATAAACGCTTTATTTTGGAAACCGATACCAACGCAGCTTTGTATCCCTCAGCTAACTATTTTTATTCAGAAAAAATACATGCCTTAAGATCCGATTATCAGCCAATGGCACACTATGCTGAAGGTGAAAGTGATCCGCGTTATACAAAAGGCGAGGGTTACGGTGAGTATTTTGTAATGGGCTCGGCCGTTTCAACAAATTTTACAAATTTAAATCCCTTTACCGGAGCAGCGTTGCCCTGCTATGTTTCTCATAATTTTTCAGGAGCCACAAAGGCACCCATTTCACCCGATCATGAAACACAAACCTCATACACCGATCAGTTTGCAACCAATATAGTTTTGGGAAATGTTCTCTCCGATGGGTTTGAAGCGGTAAGACAAACTTTTACATTTAATGTTCAAAATACAAACAACAGCACTAACATCAGTGTTACATCTGTTGCTAACCCCTCCTTCGCTACCTATAATACCGTTACATTTTTAAATTATATCAATTTTACTTATCCGCACAATTTAAATTTAAACAACCAATCCTCTTTTCAGTTACAGGTGGACGATATTAACGGTGGTACAAAATCTTTTTTTAATTTTTCTAATTTTAACTTAGCAGGTGCAAGCGCTGTTTTACTTTACGATATAACAAACGATAAAAAAATAACAACAAAAATTTCGGCACCCATGCTTAGGGCCATCATACCAAACAGCGGTGCCAGAAAAATTTGTTATCTCGCTGCCGAAACACAAACTATAAATGTTTCGGTATTAACACCCGTAAATCAAACCGGTAACTTTACCGATTTTAGAAATCCCGCCGCCACAAAACCATTTGTTATCATTTACAACAAAGCCCTTAAATCGGGTGCGGATGCGTATAAAAATTATCGCCAATCCATTTCAGGCGGCGCTTACAATGTTACAAACGCGGATATTGATGAATTGTACGACCAGTTTGCCTGGGGCATTGCAAAACATCCTGTTGCCATTCGCAACTTCGCGCGTTTTTTAAAAGACAGTTTACCCGTTGCACCTCAATATGTTTTACTTATCGGTAAAGCAATTGGCATTCCGGATCTTTATCCATACCCCAATCTTCAACCCCTTAATCTTGTTCCAACCATGGGTTATCCAAGCAGCGATAATTTATTAACAAGCGCACTCAGCGCTACCAACAACAATGCCTTTGCGCCCGAAATACCTATTGGCAGACTTGCCGCTCTTACAAATTCGGATGTTACAAATTATTTAGATAAAGTTGTTCAGCACGAAAGTACCGGGCCGGCTGAATGGAAAAAGAAAGTGGTACATTTTGTGGGAGGTAATGACGATGCCCTGATCACCCAATTATCTTATTACATGAGTACTTGGGAACAAACTATTAAAGATACTTTATTCGGCGCGCAGGTACTCACATTCAAAAAAAATACAACAGCGCCCATACAGCTTCAAATTACCGACAGTATAAAAAATACCATCAGCCACGGCGCGGCCTTAATGACTTTTTTTGGGCATGGCTCGCAACAAGGATTTGACGCGGCTATTGACGATCCCGAAAAATTTGACAACCAGGGTAAATACCCTTTTGTGGTTGCCAACTCCTGTTTTTCGGGCAACATACATATTCCTAATACCCTTTCGGTAAGCGAAAAATTTGTTTTCTCAAATCAAAGAGGCAGCATTGGTTTTTTAGCAACCACTTCGCTGGGTTTTGTGAGTAACCTAAATAATTACACAAGTTTATTTTACCGTGCGTTGGGTGTAACGCGTTACAATAAAGGTATAGGCGATATTATTAAGGAGGCTTGCATTCAAAATTCTGCTGTTCCCGATTCTATGAACCGCTTTACCGCAATGGAAATGACCTTACATGGCGATCCTTCTTTAAAGATCTCTAACGGGCCTTGCCCCGATTATGTTTTAAAGAACAGCGATGTGAGTTTTGATCTCAAAAAGTATACCGATTCCATCGGCGTAAGAATTAACCTACTTAATTTAGGAAGCGCCAAAAGTCATTCCATCATTATTAAAGTTGTGCGTTATTTTGCCAATGGTGATACCGATATCGTGTTTGTAAAAAAATTGGGTCCGTATTTTAAAGACAGTATTTTATTTTATAAATCTATTGATTTTAACAGGGGAATTGGTTTAAACCGCTTTAAGGTTTTTGTTGATTTTTACAGCGAAGTTTCGGAATGTTTTGAAACAAATAACAACACCATTGGCACAGTAGATGTATTTATTCCGGGCGGCGATATTCTTCCGGTGTATCCATATAAATATGCCATTGTTCCCAAAACAAATACCATCACTTTAAAAGCGAGTACAACCGATCCGTTCGCACCTTTAAACACTTACAAATTTCAGTTAGATACCTGCGATAAATTTACTTCGCCCCTATTAAGCACTGCAATTACAAGTAAAGGCGGTGTAATTGAATGGAATGTAACCTTGCCAATAAACAAAGACAGCATTGTTTATTTTTGGCGTGTTAGTCGCGACAGTGTTTCGCCAGCCACCGCTTATCTGTGGAAAGAAACCTCTTTTCAAATGATAACCGGTAAACGCGGTTGGGGACAAGCGCATTTTAATCAGTTTAAAAGTGATGCTTATCAATTTGTGAGTTACAAAAAAGATCTGCGGAAATTTATTTTCGAAAATAATAAAACAAGCATTTCTTGCCGCAATGCCATTTACCCAAATATTTACCCAACCAACATCAGTTATTTTTACAATAATATTACCATGACCAACTGGAGCTGTGCGCCGGGCGGATGGAACTTCGCGTTTTTTGATTACGTAAGTGGTGCCGCGCCAAATCTTTCAAGCCCCATAATTGGGCCTGGCGCATATAACAATTGTATTTGCAGCCCCAATCAGGTATTACATTCATACGATTTTGGAAAATACGGCTGCGGAACGCCAAATGGCGATTGGAAAGCAGATATACGAAATTTTTTAAATAATGTTCCCGATGGCAGTTATGTACTTGGTTATACAACTGGCTTTGCAAACGACAGTAACGCCAGAATAACGACTTATACAAGCACTCCCGGCCTTGTGCAAGCGTTTCAAAGTATTGGTTCTGTAAAGATCACTTCAACGCCCGATACAGTACCATACATTATTTTCGGAAAAAAGAATTCGCTTAATCCGGCGCACGAGGTTATTGGTACCAATTCTGTATCTACCATTATTTTGAACGATAGTATTGAAACGCACTGGAATCAAGGATACATTGCTTCTGAAATAATTGGCCCAAGTTTTAAATGGAATAGTTTACACTGGCGTGTAAAAAGTGTAGATGCACTTGCCGGTGATACCACGTTGCTAAAAGTTGTTGGGATAAGAAGCAACGGACAAATTGATACCCTAGCCGCGTTTAGTGAAGATAGCTTAGATGTGCTTGACCTCGGTTATTATGCCGATGCGAATGTGCATCCATATTTAAAACTGGTTGCATTTATGAAAGATAATAACTGCCGTCGGGAACATTATTTAAAAAATTTCGTATATCTGCTTTC
>JANYBY010000413.1 GCA_025360565.1 Bacteroidota bacterium | reverse complement strand
CAAGCGTGCTCGTTCGGCCACTCTGACAAGTCTCCAAATTTGATGTAGCGAATTTACAGACTTTCTTCGCATAAAAACAGTTGACTGATCTATTTTCCAAAATTTTAAATTTTTTGTAAGGGAACCCTTTTAATTTCGTCTATAAAAAAGCTAAGTATAAAAGGCTGTTGAATCCTCAAAAAAATGGATAAGGAAAAAGAATTGGTTGCCCATTTGTTATCAAAAGATGCAAAGCGTTTTGAGTGTATATTCGACCATTTTTCCGCTTCCTTATTCGGTGTAATTAACCAAGTGGTTAAAAATGAAGAGCAAGCGGAAGATATTTTACAAGAAGTATTTCTTAAGATCTGGAATGGCTCTTCCACTTACAACGCTGATAAATCAAGGCTTTTTACCTGGATGTTGAATATAGCACGCAACAGTGCCATAGATTACACACGGTCGAAACAAGGAAAACATGATAAAAAAAATAAACCAATTGATGAATTTATAGGCAATGGGCAAAAATTATCGATCACCACATCTCATCACGAATACATCGGATTAAAAAAATTGGTTGATGAATTAAGATCCGATCAGAAAGAAATAATTGATCTTGCTTTTTTTGAAGGGTACACACATGCTGAAATTGCCGATAAGTTGCAAATTCCTTTAGGTACCGTTAAAACAAAATGCAGAAGCGCGATAAGTGTTTTAAGAAATAATTTTGTAATGGAAATAAATAACAGGGTGTTGTTTTAACATTTTATATTTTAACTTTCTGATTTACAAATATTTACAATTCTTTATTTTCAAATCCGAAACACACTTTTAATCGTATATTTGTTTTAATAATAACCATTAAAAACAATTAAATTAACATGAAAAAATTTACTCAAAAAATTCTTGTTGCGGCTGTTACCCTTGCTTCAACAACGATGCTTGGTGTAACAACCATGCGTCCTAACATGCTTTTATCGGCTAAATTGGATTGCGCTTCAGCAACACCATCAGTAGCAGGTAACGGAGTTGGGGTTGCCAGCTTTATGCTTAACGCAAACCGTGATTCTCTTTGTATTAACGCAACCTTTGCAGGTTTAACAGGTTCGGTTACAAGTGCTCACATTCATAACGGTGCAGTTGGTGTTGCCGGTGGGGTAGCGCTTGACCTTTCTTCTTATGTTTCAGGTAACAAACTTTCTGCTACCATTACAGGTACTGCTTTAACAGCTTTGCTTAAATCAAACATGTTAAAAGGTTTAACTTACTTAAACGTACACACAGCAGCTAATGCAGGCGGAGAAATTCGCGGGCAAATATTGCTTGAGTCGGATTGGACTTTTTCAGGCGCTTTAAATGGTGCAAACGCTACACCTTCGGTTGCTACAGCGGCTAACGGTTACGCTGTATTTAATTTAGCGAAACACTCAGGTGTTGTTAAATTTTGGGTAGTTTGTCAAGGATTAAGCGGCCCAATAACTGCAGCCCATCTTCATTTCGGAGCCATTGGTGTTGCAGGTGGTGTTGCGCAAGATATAGGTACCTATACTGTTGCCGGTAACCCTAACGTTTTAATGGGTTCATTTACTCCATCAGCAGGTGTAACGGCTTCTTTACAAGCAGGTCTTTGTTATGTTAACATACATACTACTGCTAACGGTGGCGGCGAGATCCGTGCTCAGGTAGTTACTAGCGACAAAATTCCTTTTGATGCTTATATGACATCAGCTCAAGAAACGCCAACTATTGTAAATATTCCTGCAGCAGCAGGTTTAACCAGCTTAAAATTAAATACCACTTTTGATACATTATGGTATTATGTTTATACTACCGGTTTAACAGGATCGATTACTTCAGCACATTTACACAATGGCGCTGTAGGTGTTGCCGGTGGTGTTGCTGCTGCTTATGCAACAAACACTTTAAGTTACTTTAGCGGTATTATTACCGGAACTAATTTAACTACTGCTATTATTAATAACATGTTAACTGGTAACATTTACTCTAACATTCACACAACTGCAAATGCAGGCGGAGAAATTCGCGGACAAGTTTGGCGTGTAATGAGAGAAGGTTTTACATATAATATGACCGGTGCTCAACAAGTTACTCCGGTAGTTACAAGTGCAATCGGTTCAGGTATCGCTTCAATTGACCGCGATCAGCTTAATATGCATTTTATGTTAGCTACAAGCGGTTTAAGTGTTACTTCTATCCATTTCCACAAAGCTATTGCCGGTGCAGCAGGTGGGGTAATAGATGATATTTCGGGCATTTATACTAACAACTCGGCATTTGGATATTGGAAAAATACCGACGTTTCTCCATTCACCCTTCAAAATTCAACCCAGGTTAACAGCGACAGCGTTTATGTAAACGCCCATACAACTGCTAATGCAGGCGGAGAGATCCGTGGACAAGTTTGGTATGGTTTCAATTGCTACGCTTTACCGGTTGGTGTTAACGAAAATGTTATCAGCGAGAACGGATTCTCAATTTATCCTAATCCTGCTAAAAATACAGTTAGCGTTAACTTCTACGCTTTCTCAAACGAAAACGTAAACGTAAGTGTTGTTGATATGGTTGGAAAAGTAATTTCAACTAACTCATACAACGGGCCTGCAGGCGAAAACAAATTAAATATTGATCTGAAAAACGCTTCAACAGGTATGTATTTCATTAAAATCTCTAACGGTAAAAATGAAATTACCAAGAAATTAATAGTAGAATAATCCTTTTTTTAAAGAGCCAAAGAACGGGTGTTCTTTGGCTCTTTTTTTTTACAATGAAATCAAGAACATTTATATTTTTGGCCGTTTTTTCTTTGATTGCCTTTATTTCTTGTAAAAAAGATACTAAAACACAGCCACCGGCCGATGTTCCGCAAAACGGTTCCGTAAAAATTGTATTCGAAAATAAAGTAGATACAAGCGCGCTTATTTTGAATACTAAAAATTACGTTACACAAAACGGCGATACGTTTAAGGTCAATTATTTTAAATACTACATCAGTAATATTAAATTAATAAAAAGCGATAATACTGTTTTTGCCGAAGACAATAGTTATCATTTACTGGATCACTCAAAACCTACTTCCTTAATTTTAAATATTGCTAATATTCCGGCCGGTTCTTATAACAAGATGCAGTTTATGATAGGGGTTGATTCAATGAGATGCTGTTCGGGTGCGCAAATGGGCGATCTCGACCCTGCAAAAGGAATGTTTTGGGATTGGGATTCAGGATACATTATGGCTTATTTAGGCGGCTCATCTCCTCAAAGCACCGGTTCTAATAACTCTATCTCATTTCAATCAATAGGTTTTAAAGGTGTTAATAATGTGATACGATATGCCGATCTTTCTTTTGGTAGCTCTGCCGCCGCTATTGCTTCAGATCATACACCCAGCATTAATATTAATTGTAATGTAGCTGAATGGTTTAAAAATCCTACTATGATAAAATTCTCTACTTTTAATTTGGTTGGTGATGTTGGCCCAAACGCAAAACTGATCGCGGATAATTACGCTGATATGTTCAGTTTTAAAAACGTAAGTAATTAAAGATGCACTTACACTAAGCCGCTACCCTTTGTAAAATTAATTTACAAGGAATAGCTGAGGTAATTTTTACGTGATGACTCTTGTGAAGTGGAATAGAGAGATAACTGCCCGAAACCAATTGATAGACTTTTTCTTCAACCGTAATATCGCAGGAACCTTCTACAATTAAAAATTTTTCAAATTCATTGGCGTGGGTTTCTAGTGGCGACCCGGTTTTAAGCCATACCATTGCTGTGGTTGCTTTTGGGGTGTGAGCAATAATTTTTGCATAGGCCTCGGTAAAATCTTTCGGCAAGATCATATCTTCTCGGTCAAGCCATTGCTTATAATCATTTATCTTTGAATGCTCATTTAAAATTTCCGGAAAATTTTCTGGTTCGCCTTTTTTCCTTCGTTCTGAAAAATCAATGGTGGCAAATAAAAATGTTTTAAGGGTAGGATTAAAATCTGATTTGGCAGAAAACTTTATGAGTGTATTTATGATCTCATCAATTTCAGCACTTATCTCTGCATGATCTTTGGACAATTGAGTTACTTCAACCGATTCTTCTTCGCTTGTTAAACCTAAAGCATACATTTCTAAAATGCCTGATTGAATGTATTTTTTAAGATCCTCCATTTAGATTTTTTAGATTTTAAGGCAATGCCCAAAAACTAATTGCTTTGTGAATACATACGATATA
>JANYBY010000218.1 GCA_025360565.1 Bacteroidota bacterium | reverse complement strand
GGCGCTTTTTGATGCGCTGAAATCCGTAACATGATCGGGCACGTGAAATAATCCGAAACCGATGAACATTACAATACAAACAATTTTCACGATCGTAAAAACGCGTTGAAACAATCCGCCGGCCTTTAAATTTATTGAGTGAATGGCGGTAATTAGAATAATGACCGTTAGTGCCAGAAAAATGGGATTAATACTTGGATAAATTTTATTTACATATAATGCCAAAGCCATTGACGCGGCCGCGATAGGTGCTGCAAAGCCCACGGTAACACTCACCCACCCGCTGGCAAAACCAATTGCCGGGTGATATAGTTTTGAAAGATAATTATATTCTCCGCCGCTTTGCGGAAAAGCAGAACCAATTTCGCCATAGGTAAGTGCGCCGCAAAGTGCTAATACACCGCCCACGATCCATAACATTAAAATAGCGAAGCCGCTTTCGATACCCAATACCTGAAAGCCCAGGCTGGTGAATACCCCTGTGCCTATCATGTTTGCAATAACAACGGCAACAGCAGTATTAAATCCGATCTTGTGTTTTGGATTAGTCAAACGATTGAGATGTTTTTTTAGAAAGTTCAACCATTTGCTGGTATTGTTGCGGCGAAAGATCGTTATAATAAAAACTGATAGGATTTACTTTTTCTCCGTTTCTTATAACCTCGTAATGCACGTGAGGCGCGGTACTGAGACCTGTACTGCCAACATACCCGATCAACTCACCCCGCAAAACTTTTTGCCCGATGCGCGCTTTAATTCGGCTCATGTGGCCGTATAAACTTTCGTATCCGAAACCGTGATTAATTACAACGTGGTTACCGTAACCTTGCGCTAAATTATCTGCTGTCTCCACCACTCCATCGCCTGTTGCATAAATGGGTGTTCCTTGTTCAGCTGCAAAATCCATTCCGGGATGGAACTCTTGAGTTTTATAAATGGGATGTATGCGCCAGCCAAAGCCGCTGGTAACGGCATGTGCAAGGTCTTTTTGATTAATGGGCATAATGGCGGGAATTGACGCGATGAGTTTTGCCTTTGTTTTTGCAAGTTGAACTACTTCATCAAACGATTTTGATTGAATGTATAATTGTTTGGTTAATCGATCTAAACGTTCGGTGGTTGAAGTTAAAATATCGGCGTTGTCGTAATTTTCGAACGCGCCGTATTTATTACTGCCGCCACTGCCGCCATAACGTACAGATTTTGGTATTGGCTCACTTTCAAAAATGGTACGGTAAATATTATCGTCACGATCCTCGAGGTCCTTTAAAACTACCTCGGCCTCGTTCATTTTCTTTTGTAAGAGATCGTATTGTAATTGCAAAGCTTCAATTTCGCGATTTTGCTTTTTTTCGTAAGGCGAAGGCAATAATTTTCGGGAAAGGATAATGGTAATAGTGGCAAAAACAAGGCCAATGGCCAAATAAGATAAAATACGCCAAAACCATTCCTTAAAAGTAACGCTTACTTTTTCGTAGGTGAGGGACTTGGTATTGAACCTGTATTTAACCTTTGACATGCGCCCCTAATATAGGAATTTATTAGGGAAAATTAGGCTTAAAAAGCTTTAAAAAATGATAAAATTTAACTGTTAATTTGGATGATCTCCTAAATTTCTATTTAATTTATCTAAACTCTTATCAATGTATTTTTCAGATGTAATTAGTGCGGTTTGTATTCGTTTTGCATAAGTGATGCTATCAATTATCTCCTTTTGTTTTTCATCTACTAATTTTTTTTGTTCTAATATAACTTCGTTGGCTTTTTGTTTTTGTTTGTAGCTTCTAAAAATAAATAGAGCCAAAATAATTACTAAACCAAATCCAACCATAAAATAATTACGTTCTTTTTCTTTTTGTTTTAATTCTTCCTTTGCTATAATGTCTTTTTTATCCTGTTCGTTTTTTGCTTCTAATTCTTTTTTCTCATAGGTATACTGCATTTGTTTTTTTATGCTTGCTTTTTGAGTTTCCTGATTATTTATACTGTCACGCATTTTAATTTCGAGCTCATACATTTCAAAAGCTTCTTTGTATTTGTTTTGTTTTTGGTAAGTTATTTTTAGTACTGAAGCCGCATTTTTAATACTCTCCGGATAACCTAATTCCATTGAAGTTTGCATACTTCTTTGCGCGTACAAAACAGCGTCGGCAATTTGGTTTTTATCAATCATTATTCTGGCAATATTGTTCAGTGATCTTGTTAATCCGGTTTTATCTCCGATCTCCTCTTCAATTTTTAAACTTTTTTGATAATACATTAATGCTTTTTGGATGCTATCTTGATTTTTATAAACATTTCCAATATTGTTGAAGGAGGCGGCCATTCCTTTTTTATCTCCAACTTCTTCTTCAAGTTTTAAACTTCTGTTCCAATATTGTAATGATTTGGAGATATTGCCCTGCTTATAAAAAATAGTTCCAATATTATTTAATGTGCCCGCAATACCTTGTTTATCACCTATCTCCTCCTCCATTTTTAAACTTTTGTTCCAATATTCAAGTGTTTTAGGAATATCTCCCTGGAGTGAATAAATTCCGCCAATATTATCAAAAGCATATGCTGCCCCCCTTTTATCTCCAATTTCTTCCATTATTTTTAAGCACTTATGGTAATACTCTAAACCCTTTAAAATGTTGCCTTGATTAGAATAAATACTCCCTATATTATTTAAACAACTGGCAATCCCGCTTTTATCACCGATCTCTTCCTCAATTTTTAAACTTTTTTGAAAGCAGTCTAAAGCTTTTGATATGTTGCCTTGAATTTGCGCCAAATATCCAATATTATTATGGGCAGTGGCAAGGTATTTTAAATATATTTTTTTTGGCTTTTCATTCCGGGTAAGATTTTTTTCAGCTAAAGCCATTAATTGTTCGTTGTATATTGGCCAGAGATTATCGTCGCTTTCTGTTTGAACAATTGTATTTAAAATATTACATATTGTAGTATCATGCTTGGCATTTTGTAAAGCAAACTTTAGAGAATCAACGGTTCGGCTTTGCCCAAAAAAAAAACAAGGAAAAAGAAGTAATATGAATAGAAGCTTATTCATTAACCAAACTTACGAATTTTAGTAGAAATAAATAGATGTTTAGGCTGCGTCTTTCATCGCTTAAGTCTTACCTCCTATCTCCTTCTTCTACTTCTTCACCTCAAACGTTTGGTATCCTATCAACTCAGACTCTTCGGCTTTTACTTCAGTAACAGTTGCAAGGCGCGGACCGGTATAACACCATGCAATAAATTTATTGATATTTTCTTCGAGGCCTTCTACTTCTATGTAAACTGAATCATCCGGCAAATTTTTAGCGAAACCGGTAAGATCTAATTGATGTGCTTTTGCCTGAGCATTAAAACGGTAAGATACTCCCTGAACTTTTCCGCGGACCCTTATATTGTAATGACGGAACAACTTATCTAAGAATTTGTACGAATTTACGAATCTATCCCTTAATTATCAGAATGAAATACAGATCGTAAGTATATTGCAAAGACTACTGCCCTTGTAACTACTGAGTTTTATTAATGATATTGATGTTAGATTCACCCACAACTCTAAAAGCAGTTCTCCTGTTTTTTTGGTGAGCGGTTTCAAATTCTTCGCTTTTAGGTACCATTTTAGCGATCTCAGATTCAGGAATAATAGGCTTCGTTTCGCCATAACCGGTTGCATGGATATGCGTTTTTGGAACGCCTTTGCTGACCATATAATCCACACAACTCTGCGCGCGGCCCTGAGATAATTTCATATTATACTCATCGTTACCCCTCGCATCCGTATGCGAACTTAATTCAATACTTAAGTTATCGTTAATTTTAAGAATTGCCACGATCTTATCTAAGATCTCCATTGATTTTGGCCTTAAGGTAAATTTATTAAAATCATATTCCACCCCTTCAATTTCAATATCACCGGCAGGAATTTTTCTTAAAAAGAAATCCTGATTTAACACTGTTGATTCTGTTAAGCCTTTGGTAGATTTACTTGCAGCCTCTCCAAAATATTTTGTTTTTTGCGCTTTCAAAAAATATTCCATGTGCGGTTTTAATGGCGTGCTGTATTCTCCTTTTTCATTTGTGATCACGAAGAAGGGTTCGTCGCCATCGTGCACATCGCGAATGGTTACAAGCGCACTTGGAATTGGATCATTTGTTTCTCCATCAAACACAACTCCTTCTAAACTAAACTGAATTGGTTCGTTAAGATATTCGTAAATATCGTAACAGTGGCCGCTTGGGCAAGGTTCCCTGTCGCTTGCAAAAAAACCTTTGGTACCTAATTTTTCCTGAATATAATACGCATCGTCTTTACTTGAGTTAATAGGTGAATTTAAATTAATAGGCGCTTGAAAAGCAGAATCCAAATCCACATTTAAACTCGATTTAAAAATATCTAATCCGCCAAGTCCCGCAAGCCCTGTACTACTGAAGTAAATTGTATTGCTTATGTCGTGAAAGAAAGGGGTAATTTCGTCACCATCGGTATTTATGGGGGCTCCTAAATTTTTTGCTTCTCCAATTGTACCTGTTTCATCAATGTGCGCTGTCCAAATATCAAAACCACCTTTACCTCCGGGCCTATTAGACGAAAAGAAAAGCGTTCTTCCGTTAGCTGTAACAAAAGGTTGTTGAGCTTTATAACCCGGCACATTAATATTCATTCCTAACTTCATGGCCTCATAAAACTTTCCTTCAAGAGTTCTTGCCATGTAAATAAAAGATTCGCTCCTATTATTATCACTCCAGCGGGTAAATAACATTATTTCTTCCGGTGTAAAAACCGCGGCACCTTCGTGTAAAGATGTGTTTACTGGGCGACCAAAGTTTACCGGGCGTTGCCAAATGGTATCATCTAAGGTTGAAAAATACAGATCGCAATAGTATTTAGAATCTTGTTTCTCTGGATCAGTAACAACGCCGCCTCTTCTGGCGCTGGTAAAAATTATTTTATTGTTACTTAAATAATACATCGGGGCAAAGCTGGTTGTTCCTCTGTTAAACACAAGCGAATCCATCATACGAACCCTTATCTGTTTTCTGCCGGTTAATGTATCAAGCGCAAAAAAACAGGAATTTTGTTTTTTCATTGCACTCTTTATTAGCGAATCAGTTCCTGCATTAGCGGTTACATATTGATCAAAAACACCTAAAGCTTCCTGGTATCTTTTTAAACTCATTAACGATAAACCATAGTAGTAAGGTGCATCTGGATAGACCTTTTTATCAACGCAAACTTTAAACTGATCAACCGCATGCGGGTAATCGAAATTTAAACGGTAGCTCTGAGCTAATCGGTAATTAATAAAATCAAACTTTGTTGACCCTGTCACGATCGTTTCTTTTACAGTATTAACACTGTCTTTACGATGTGTAATTTTAAGCTCAGGCACTTTAAAAAGCGATTTCATTTTTAAATTTACCAGTTGCGGTTCGTAGGGAATAACATAACTCCTTAAAACAGATGTATCATCTAAAACCTTGTGATAAAAAACGGCTGCTGTAGCATAATCCTTTTTTTCGTAAGCGTTATCTGCGGTTTCTATCCATAATTTTTTTGATTGCGAAAAAATGTTTGTTGCGAAAAGCAAAAATAACAAAGCAGGTATAACTCGATTAAGGGTTAAACGCCCGGGATTGGATAAAGATCTAGAGAGAAAATTCATTACATTCATGTGTGTATGGTACAATTTAAAGAATAATTTAAGCATCTGAATACTGCTATAATCTTGGACAATTTTTTACTTCTTGTTTTTTACCTTTTTTTCCAAGCCAGGTCAGTGATAGTTCGTAGGCGCCGCGTGTTTTAGAAGTACCCCTTAAAGTAGAGGTATTAAAATCGTAAGCCATTTTAATAATGTAGTTATCTTTTTTAAATCCAATATTAAAAACGTTGGCGTCTTTAGCTCTGAAAATATAACCCACTAACGCGTAAAATTTTTCGCCTTTAAAGTAGTAACCTGCGTCTAAAGCGTAGGTTTGCTGAACAATATTTTTTTGTGCATAAACCAATACTTTAGGAATAACGTATAGCAATTCGCTTATGTTGATCCGAACTCCCGCATGGGTATAAAAGCGCATTGGTAAACGATTAGACCCACCAAGAAACGACTCCTTAGGTTGAGTTAAATTAAAAGCACTAAATCCCGCGAAAGGATTAATACGCGATTGTTGTTTGGCGTAAAAATATAGTAAACCAAAGTTTACAGCCTCTTGAAATTGTGATTGCCCTTGAAAATTTTCATTGTTGCTCATAGTTTTATCAAATGAGCCGCCACTTTGCGTGCTCCATTGATTATCAAATGAAAAAATTTGATACTCCAAATGCTTTTGGGTAACACCGGCTTGTAGACCCAATGATAAATTATGGTATTTATTTTTATCAAACGGAACATCGTAAGCCGCAGAACCCAATACTTGAAACACATTATAATTACCAAAGCCCGCACGCATATTCGTAACCTGTCCGCCAAAACCCCACTTGCCTTTGTATGGCATATCAAAGCTGATCAAAGCGGTAGTAAAAGGTTTGTACGCCACGGCATTCCACTGATTACGGTATTGTGCATGAACCCGCATTTTTCCTTCAACTAATCCTGTCATTGCAGGATTTAGGAATAAAGGAGCTGCATCGTATAAACTTAAATGGAAATCCTGCGCACCCGCAGTAACCGTTAAGCCCATACAAATTACAAGGATATATTTTTTAAATTTTCTCATTTTTATCTAATTAAAGTTACGTCACCATTTTTTTTCACCGATCGGTTGTTATACATGTCCACTTGCAGAGTCCATACATACGTTCCTATTGGTTGATCTTTACCATTCTTTTTACCATCCCACCCTGCTTTCTGATCAGTAGTTTCATAAAGTAAAATCCCCCAATTATCATACACCTTAAAAATAATTGAAGCAAAAGGCCCGCCTTTTACAAATAATATATCGTTGTTATTATCTCCGTTTGGTGAAAATG
>JANYBY010000376.1 GCA_025360565.1 Bacteroidota bacterium | reverse complement strand
CGCTAACGCTTGTGTAAGCAAGGTTGGCGGGGCATCGGTAGCAACGGCTCTGCCTTCTATTTTTGGCGACACCGGCGAAAATTCCGCCAAATAATCTTCCATTACTGTGTGCAAAAATATTCCCTGTTTTACGGGATTATGTGTATTCAACATGCGACATAAAACATTATCGGGATCGCCTTCTCTTTCGCAAGCAACCATGCTATAAGTTTTTTCAAGATCAATCGGTTCATCTTTTATGCAAACTTGCTGCACACGTTTCCCTTTTTCGTTGCCGATAGTAAATGTTACCTGCATTCCCTTAAACCGTACAAACCATCCGCCAAATCTTTTTGTAGCGTCTTTTGAGAATGCATTCTCCAGTTCTTTCTCCAGCCAATTCAAAATTTGTTTTCCTTTAACGTCAGCCGTCTTCACTTCCGAATTTACCGGTAACATGCTCCATAAATAATCTCTTGTGATATCCGCGAGTCCGGTCTTAGGATCCGGAATTAACGGCGGGCAAAAGCGGAAACCGTTAGATACTGCAATATCAGTTTTAAATTTCCACATCACCGCATCAGTAATTAAATTATCCATCGGCGTTTCAATAATATAATAACGGAGTAAAGGTGTTTTTGTTTGTCCCAATACTTCATTCAATATTTTTTTGAAAGGTTTTTTCGCCTTTTCAACATGATACTTCATGTCTTCATCCTCTTTGTATTTTTCAGGATCTACATCCAACAATTCATACACTTCTTCTTTTATTTTTCCATTTTCAATAACAATATCCAGTTTACCAACAAAAGACCCGAAAGCCCCCGGCTCGGTTACCTTGCTATGCTTGCCTTTAAGTGGTTCGCGAACGCGCTCGTGGGTATCGGCGCCTAAAATATAATCCACGCCTTCGGAACATTTTTGATTGGCTAAATTAAATTGCTGCGATAAACCCATGTGTGTTAATGCAAAAACCATAGCGCATTTTTTTTCTTCGCGCAATATTTTTACATACTTAGCCATATTCACTTCGGGTTTTGTAAATTTTATTCCGTTAGAATAGGCGGGCGATTGGCGAATGGGTGTAAGCGGATCGTTATAACCAATAAAGCCAATGCGTGTACCGCCAAGATTAAAAATTTGGTAAGGAGGAAACATCAAATCGTGTTCCAGGTCATCGTTATCAAACATATTGGCACAAACTTTTGCGGCGCTGTAGGTGTTCATATCGTGCAGCATCATTTTTTTGCCGTAAGCCACTTCCCAATTTCCGGGCAAAACAAGATCGTAATTTAAACGGTTTGCTAAAGGAACAATAGCAGTACCCATTGTTAACGAAGCCATGGCGCTGCCCTGAAAACAATCACCACCATCCACCAATAATGTATTCAGGGGATTTTGTTTTCGCAATTCCTCGATCATTGTTTTTAATGTTGCAAAACCACCGCGCTTTTTATAAACCGGTTTTCCGTTCTCCCAAAAAAATTCGTCGTGTATATCTAATTGCCCGTGTATATCTGAAGTATGTAAAATGGTAAAACGTTGCGCCTTGCCTTTAATAATGGCCGGATTTTTTACGATCTCGTTGATCTTTCCTTCTTCCTGAAGCCAGTAACTAATAGCAGGACCAATCCCCAGGCCTACAGCACCAAGCCCAACGTATTTAATAAAATCGCGCCGGCCCGAATCGTGAGCTTTTATTTTTCCAACAGCATCTTCAATTGGATCATGATGACATGAGCAATTACAGTTTGGATTATTGCATTTTTTATCTGCCATGCGAGATTTTAGACACTAATTAACACTAATTTGCACAAATTATTGAGGTTAGTTTTAATATAATTTCTATTAGTGATAATTTGTGAAAATTCGTGTCTCAGTTTTTAAAGCGGGTTAATGAGGTAATTTATCTTTTAAACATCCGTAACAATAAGTTCCTAAAACTGCGCTTAGTAATACAACAATTATTATTGGCAAACCTGAGCCGATCAAAGCATACAAGGGCCCGGGGCAAGCGCCTGTCATAGCCCAGCCAAGGCCGAACATAAAGCCGCCAATAATATTTCCTTTTGAAAAAGTTTTGGGTTCTACTTTTATTTCTTCGCCCGAAAAAGTTTTTATCTTATATTTTTTTATGATCAGTAAGGAGATCATGCCAACGCAAATAGCGGAACCAATAATGCCATACATGTGAAAGGATTGAAAACGAAACATTTCCTGAATGCGGAACCAGGAGATAACTTCTGCTTTAATTAAAATGATGCCGAAAATGGTACCTAGAAGTAAAAATTTTAAATTCTTCATCGTTCAATTATTAAAGATTCATAATATAAGGAAGAATAAACCAGGTCATTATTACACCGCCGCCAAAAAAACAACAGGTGGCAACAAGTGATGGAAATTGTAAATTAGATAATCCCATAATGGCGTGGCCCGATGTACAGCCGCCTGCATAGCGGGTTCCAAAGCCGATCATAAAGCCTCCAACGATCATTAAAATAAAACCGCGCAAAGTAAGTAATTGAGAAAAATTAAAAACATCCGAAGGTATAAAGCCCGAATAATTTTTTACTCCCATTTTATTCATGCTTTCAATAGCGCTTTCAGATAATTCTATTGGGTTTGGGTTACGTAAAAAATAACCGGCAATCAATCCGCCAATTACCATTCCTAAAGCAAAAATTAAATTCCACTTTTCAGCTTTCCAATCGTAATTAAAAAATTTTGCTTTGGTGGGAATGCATGCTGCGCAAATATGCCGCAGGGTAGAGGAGATGCCAAAAGCCTTATTGCCAACCAGCAATAATAAAGGCACCATTAAGCCAATTAAGGGGCCTGCAACGTACCAGGGCCAGGGTTGAAGAAGGATATTCATAGGATATAAATTACTGAAAAAAAAGTCAGCTTTGCAAAGGACTTTGGTGGTTTATTATACTTTTGGAAGTCGAATCCATTTTTGTTTTGACCAATTAAAACGATCTCCCTGATTGGGTGTAGATAATAAAATAGTGTTTCTATTGTCTGTTAATCTTAATTGCATTTTTAAATAAACAGGCACATCATAATTACCTGATGCTCCGGATTCCATTAATAATCCGTCAGCCTCGAAGATATCCTTTCCAATTTCTTTAAAATTTTTCCATTTAATCTGTCCAACAGAATATCCATAAGAAATAGAAGTTTTGGGAATGCGAATTAATATCCCAATAATATCGTCCTTTTTTTCCATTACTTCTATAATTGTGCTGTCTTGAGTTGGCATTTCCGGATCATGAGGATTTTGAATTCGATCGTCAACCCTTAGCCATTGATCCAAGAGATGAACCTGCGCCGATGAATTTAAAGAACAGATAATAGCAATTAAATAAAGGTTTTTCATAGAATTTTAATGCTCTATCAAATTTAATCAAAATTTCAAGAAAATCAATTCCACTTAACAAAAAGTCTACTCACTTCTTCTTTGCATCAGCAATCGCCCCAAAAGGCCCGTATTTGTGCTGTGTTTCGGTAAATGAATCTGCATATGGCCCAAAAGGATGATCTACAGGCTTACCCGCAATTTTTGGCCAGTCCTTACTCAGATCTTTTTTTGGTCGGGGCTGAGAGTTTACAAATGCGGCAACATCCCAGGCTTCTTCATCACTCAATTGCAAATTGGCAAACGATGCGCCTTGAGGCATGTTGTATTTTACAAAGCCCGCAAAGCGCGATAGGCGCAGCAAACCGGCTCCGTTATTATAACTGTGCTCGCCCCAAAGCGGAGGATATTGATAAGATAAACCATCTGCATTCATTTTTCCTTCGCCGTTTGCAGTGTGACAACTTTTGCATTTAAGATCGTAAATTATTTTTCCTTTTTCGGGATCGGCGGCGCGCTCTAAATACGCAAGATCTTTTATACCGCTGCCTTTTGGTTTAGTGCCTTTAGGAATATTTTTTCCGAGCCATAAAATATAAGCTTGTATGGCTTGCATTTCGTTGCTATTGGTATCAAGGGCTTGTCCGTTCAAACTTCTTTCAAAACAATCGTTCACACGTTTGTAAATACTTTCAAGGCCGCCCGAACGCTCTCTGAATTTAGGATAAGTGGAAGCAACAGCCAGATAATTATTGCCAAAAGGTTTTGTGCCTGCCTGTAAATGGCAGTTCTGGCAGTTCATACCATTACTTATTTTTTTTATTTTTCCTTTAGGGCCAAGGTAAACAGATGTATGTGAAATTAATTCTTTGCCATAGGAAATTTGTTCAGCATTTTTTTCTTGCGAAATTAAAGAAGAGTCGGGAGCAGAAACGTGTAAGGTGTCGGTAGCAATTAAAGTAGTATCCGTTTTTACAGCGACATATTCTTTTGGTACGAGTTTAATTTTTTTTGGAGAAGAAAGATCAACAAGATTTAAAATAATTAATGCAACCACCAGAATTAAAAGTACAACCACTGTTTTAACCAATCGCTGAATAATTTCAATATAATTTTCTTCGCTG
>JANYBY010000369.1 GCA_025360565.1 Bacteroidota bacterium | reverse complement strand
CGAGTAAAATAAATTGGGGTATGCTTGTTGGCACGGTGCCTATCATCATTCCGAAGGCAAGGCCACACACGCCGAATAAAAAAATATACCTATGAATTTGTGGTGAGAACAAGTGTTTAAACGTATTTAAATTTCCTTTAAATAACGAAAAAAAAGGGAAAAAAGTGTGGGTTTGAGATAAATAAAAAATTAAAAAGAGTGTCGGGTCGCTAAGGGAACAGACGCTTTGTGTGCAAGTACAGATGCTTCGCTCCGCTCTGCATGACTTTTGGGAGGGGGAGATGACAGAATGGAACAAAAAAAATCCCGCGTGAACTTCACGCGGGATCTAAATCTTGCTTAAATATTAATTAGCGAACTCCGATAAAAATTTAATTCTCATGATGCGGATCTCTTCTTCGGTGTATTCATTTTCGCCCAGTTCTTTTAAAGCCGCGGCAACGCTGTCGGTTTCACTTTCTTTAAAATAATCCATCACTTCATCTTGTTTTTCTTCGTCCATTACATCTTCAATGTAATAGTTAATATTTACTTTAGTGCCTGATTCAACAATGGTTTCTATCTCAGTTAACAGGGCGGGCAATTTTAAATTTTTGCTTTTTGCCATATCGTTCAAACTTATTTTCCTGTCAATATTCTGAATGATATAAACTTTTAACAACGATTTATTTGCTACCGATTTAATTACCATATCGGTAGGACGCTCTATTTCATTTTCTTCAACATATTTTTTAATAAGATCAACAAAAGGTTTTCCGTATTTAGCGGCTTTACCTGTGCCCACGCCGCTGATCTTGGTCATTTCTTCCATGGTAATTGGATACTGAATGGCCATTTCTTCCAATGAAGTTTCCTGAAAAATAACATAAGGCGGTAAACCTTTTGCTTTGGCGGTTTTTTTCACCATATCCTTTAACATCGAAAATAAAACCTCGTCGGAAGCTCCGCCACCACCACCGCCGGCAAGCAGAATATCATCATCGCTTGCATCTTTATCCGCATTGTTATAATCGTGATCGCGTGTAAATTTAATACTGGTTGGTTTTTTCAAAAAAGCATGTCCTTTTTCGGTTAGTTTTAATAAACCGTAATTCTCAATATCCTTGCTTAAGAAACCATTCACCAATGCTTGGCGTAAAACGGCCAGCCAAAATTTATCATCTTTATCATCTTCAATTCCTTTGCTCCAACTATCAAGTGTATTATGTTTATAGGATTTGGAAGTAGCGGTAAGCGTTCCCATTAAAACATTAATTACATCTTTAATTTTATGTTTTTCTTTTATCTCAGATACACACTCAAGTGCCAGTTCAAGATCTTCTTTTGCTTCAAAGCGTTGTTTAGGGGTGCGGCAATTGTCGCACATGGCGTTGCATTTTTTCTCATCAAATTCTTCTCCAAAATAATGCAGTAAAAATTTACGGCGGCAGCTGCTGGTTTCGGCAAATGAAGCGGTTTCTGAAAGCATTTGTTTACCAATTTCCTGTTCGGCAACCGGTTTATCTTTCATAAACTTTTCAAGTTTCATGATATCGTCGTAACTGTAAAATGTAACACAATTTCCTTCGCCGCCATCTCTGCCGGCGCGCCCTGTTTCCTGATAATAACCTTCGAGTGATTTTGGAATATCGTGGTGAATTACAAAACGCACATCCGGCTTATCAATTCCCATTCCAAACGCGATGGTGGCAACAATTACATTCAGATCTTCCATTAAAAATCCGTCCTGTGTTTTGGCGCGTTCTTTCGCATCTAAACCTGCATGATAAGGAGCCGCTTTAATACCATTTACTTTTAAAGCTTCTGCGATCTCTTCCACTTTTTTACGGCTTAAGCAATAAATGATACCGCTTTTGCCGGAGTTTTGTTTTACATATTTAATGATCTCTTTTATAACGTTTTGTTTTTGACGAACGTTATAAAATAAATTACCGCGATTAAAAGAAGATTTAAATAACAAGGCATCCATCATGCCAAGATTTTTTTGAATGTCCTGCTGCACTTTTGGCGTGGCAGTAGCGGTTAAAGCGATTACCGGCACATTTCCAACGGCATCAATAATAGGGCGCAATCTTCTGTACTCCGGCCTAAAATCATGTCCCCATTCAGAAATACAATGTGCTTCATCGATCGCGAAAAAAGAAATTTTAAATTCTTTAAAAAATACAATGTTCTCTTCTTTGGTTAAAGTTTCGGGGGCAACATATAATAATTTTGTTTTTCCTGAAATGACATCTTTTTTTACTTTGGCTATTTCGCTTTTATTAAGCGATGAATTTAAAAAGTGCGCAATACCGCTTTCGTTACTAAAACCCCTTATAGCATCCACTTGATTTTTCATTAACGCGATCAATGGCGATACAATTATGGCAGTGCCTTCGCACAAAATTGCGGGCAATTGGTAACATAAACTTTTGCCTCCGCCGGTTGGCATAATAACAAAGGTATCGTGCCCGTTTAATACGTTTTTTATGATCTTTTCCTGGTCTCCTTTAAATTTGTCAAATCCAAAGAAACTCTTTAACGATTCTAATAATTCTCCTGTTTCTACTTCGGCAATCATGCTTAATGGTGATTAAAGTGTGTGTTTAAATGAGTGAGTGTTTTTTGCGCTGTATTATAAAGATATACAATTTTTTATTTAGATGGCAAAAAAATTTTCGCAAAAAGGCGTTTTTTAGATGATTTAACCAAAAGTTTAGATGAATAATTTTGAGCCTATAAATTGGGGCTCATTTTGGTATAAAATTTCAACAATATAAAAATAGATATTGTTGATAAAAATGTTGCGAAATAAGAGCCAAATGTAAACTGATGGATCAAAATAAAAAAAATGGTCTTTGAAAAGAAGGATAATAAATACAATTGCACGCCCCATTGTTTAAAATACCAAATGCCTACACAAGCAATAAAATTGGACGCGACTAAAATACCGTAAATGGCCGGCATAAATAAACCTAATTTTTTTATAGAAGGAGAAAACACCTGCGGAAACGTGAACACTACGGTTAAATAACCAATGATGCAAATGGTGGATATTATTTTTGGACGTTTCACCGGTGATTTCTTGTTTCTTGTTTCGTGTTCCTTGTTGTGAGTGTGATGTTTCTTGTTTTTGTTTCTTGTTCCTGCTTTAGTGTTATTTATATTCGTCTTGTATCTCTTAGGTCCTGTCTCGTGTCTCGGCTTAATTACTTCTAATAGCTTCTACGGGATCTAACTGACTTGCTCCATAGGCGGGAATAAACCCGCTGATGATACCGATCAAAATAGAAATGGTAAATCCCAAAATAATATTCGCGCTTGTAAGGCTTATATCCATCTCAATAGAATCTTTTCCCAGAACTGTTATAAAATACGTTAGTAGCAATCCAAAAAACCCTCCAACAGTACTTAATATCACACTCTCACTTAAAAACTGAAATAAAATAAATAGATTTTTTGCGCCCAGGCTTTTTTGAATGCCTATTAAATTAGTTCGTTCGCGCACAGATACGAACATGATATTTGCTATACCGAAACCGCCGACTAAAATAGAAAAGCCGCCAATGATCCAACCCGCTGTTCCTATCACATCAAATAAAGCGTCAAAACCTTTGCTGAGTAAACTTGTTTCGTTGAGTGCGAAGTTTACATCGGCCATGGGCTTTAGCTTTCTAATTCCCCTTAACACACCGGTCAATTCATCCATCATTTGCGCATTTGTAACCCCGGGTTTAGCTTTCACGTAAATGGTAGGATCGGCACCTTCGCGTTTAGGATCCATCATTACTCGTGCAAAATTGAACGGGATGATGACCTGATAATCAAAACTGGGGCCCAATACACTTTCGCCTTCTTTTTTAATGGTGCCAATAATGGTTGCTCTGTTGCCCGCAATTTTTATTTCTTTTCCCAATGGGTCTTCATTCGGAAAAAGTCCTTTTGCAATTTCGGCTCCAATAATGGCGTATCGGTAACCGGCTTCAATTTCGCCCATGGTAAAATACCTGCCTGAATTTACTTCGAAATTTTTTATTTTATAATACTCAAACGAAATGCCACCTATGATTGCATTTTGAATACTGCTGTTTTTATATTTTATGGTTTTGCGTTTACCCATGCGGTAAGCAATTGCTTCGGTGGTTTTGCATTTTTTTTGAAGTCCGTCCAATTCATAATACTGCGGAGTTGGTCTTTTCATGTATTCCCACCAAGGCTGATTGGGATCAAACGACCAGGGCCATTTTTGGATGAACACGACGTTATTGCCCAGTGATTGAATGCTGCCGCGAATATTATTTTCGAGCGCATCAACAATCGTAAACACAAGAATAATAGCAAAGATGCCGATGGTAATACCGAGTAAACTTAAAAACGAACGCAATTTATTAACCACGAGCGATTGCCAGGCAAACAAAAGACTTTCTTTAAAAAGGAGGAGCAACATAATGTAAAAATACGATTTAATAGGACAAAATTAACACGGAGACAAGAATCAGGACCAAAGAGATGCAAGACCTATTAGTTTTCTCCCTTCTTCTTTTTTTCTTCCAAAAAAGCCTCTTGTTTTTTGCGCTGGCCCTTCCGCAAAGTGTATAAAAGACCTGCAAGGATAAAAAATCCGAAAAAGAAAAGGGCGCTGTCGTTATCTTTCATGATCAAAAAATAAACGGTAAAAATAATTCCGGCTATTGCGCCAATGAGCCACAATTTTTCAAGGATGATAAAGAGATTGTTTTGCATTTTAAAGCCCTTCGTTTTTTAGTTGAATTGTACCGGTAACTTCTTTTAAATGGTATTTTGTAAAATCCTGATTGCTCTCCAAGCCTTTGCCCGTTATAATTTCTTTATCGGTTGTAATTTTCACAAAAGCGTCGGTGTAAATGCGTTTATTGGCTTCGTCCCAAATTAATTTTTCTGTTTCCAGTTTTTTCCCTTCTTTATTTACCACTTCCACAGCGTATTTTGCTTCCATTCGCCTGCTTTGATCAAACCTGACTCCGTAATTTGCTTTAAGGGTAGATGATATTTTTTCTTCTTCATCAAAAAAGGTAACAAATAAACCTTTGGATAGAACGGTGTAAGGTTCTTTTACATTTTTAGTGAACACGAGCATGCGGTTTGCTTTTAAAGTGATCTTAAGCTGAGCGCTGTCGGTATAAATTAATGTAACGCTATCGCCAATTTGAGAAGGGGATTTTTTATTTACGGGTAGTGCTAATACATCTTTAATATCGTTTGTGCAGGAAGCAAAAAAAATAATTGAAAAAAAACCAATTATGTTCAAGGCCTTAATCATATTTAAATTTTTGGAACCAGCGGTCGCAAAACGTAAATCCAAAATTAATACGTAAAAAATTTTCTTTGGTTGAGCTATTATCTGCCGGACCCATTTTACCGTATTGGGCGCTGATGTTCACCATCGAAGAAAGTCTGCCAAGGCCCACCGGTAGGCCAAGCCCTGCTGTTACAGCGTAACTTGTTACCAGGCTATTATTGTTTAATTGAATAAAGCCTGTATTGTAATTTGCGCCAAGGCGATAAGTAATTCTTCTAAAAAAGGCGCCATTGCCCGAAGCGTATTTTTCGGGTACATAATTTATTCCCAAAGCAACGCGGTAATTATTTTTGTATGAACTTACGTCGTTTAAAAATTTATAATTCTGCCATCCGGTAATTGCAAAGTCGGCGGCTATATTAATTCTTTCTCCTTTTTTGTATCCAATCCCAAAGCCCTGTTCAAGCGGCAATTGAATGGTGTTTTTTTGATTGGGATTGTAGAATACAGTATCTCTTAAGATCTCCTGACCAAAGCCATTTAAGATATAATTATAACTTGCAGCCGTGTAAGTGGCTCTAAGGGGATTATTTAAATTCATGAAAAACCCGAACGTGATCTTTACTTTTTCTTTTAAAACTCTGTGCTTGCCCGCGTGTTTTTTATTTGTATTTCGAGTACTGTCAATTGTTATTGCGGTTTGCAAACCGAAATTACCGGTAAAATCGTTAAGAGCAGTATTGCGTTCAACATACGTGTTATTGTATAAAAGGGAATTGGGATAAACAACTCGCGATGTTTGGCCGATGGTGCCAAAAATATAATTTACATTAACACCTACTGAAAGATCGCTTAAAATTTTGCACCACAACGCGCGCGATCTGTATTGAAATTTGCTAAGGTGTTTTAAAGAATCGGGAATATTTAAATTTTTTCTTCTGAATTTTATTAAAGATTTATTAAAGGGCATTACACCGTAACCCAAAAAAACTTTGTTTAAACCGCCGGTGCCACTGTAATAATAATTAATATCGCCAACTGTTGGATCGGTGCTTACGCTTTTTAGATCATAACCCACGTTGGTGTAGGGCATAAGGCCAAAACAGGCACCTCCTTTGCTTCTGATGGGAAAGCCAAGAGAACCGTATGCAAAATTTGCACCCCATTTTTTTACAGAAGTTGCGCCGGTAAAATTAGAGTAAGTGTATTTGCCGCCAACCTCTAAGGTTGTAAATTTTATTAACGAATAAGCGGCAGGATTACCCGCGTTAATAAAAATGGGCATTGTAGAGTCGGGTTTAAAGGCGATAAAAGCCCCGCCCATACCGGCGTTGTGCGCAAATGTGGTTTGGTTCTGTTCGCCCAGGCCGTAACGCGAATAAGGGCTGAAGGTATTATTTTGCGCATTTACCTGAATGCAGAAAAAAACAAGAAGGCAAAAAAGTATGTTTAATTTATTTTTCAGAATTAAAATTCAAAATTGTATTTAAACCTAGCAGAACAAGGTCGGGTTGCGCAAAGAAACGATTTTTAAGTTGCTTACACAAGTAATGGGAATCGCCGCCGCAGAGCACAACTTTTAAATTTTGAAACGTTTTTAAATAGTGTTCTATCATGCTCTCCGCTTCAGCCGAGGCGCCAACCAGCGCTCCGCTTAGAAGTGATTCTTGTGTATTTGCACCTGTTAATTTATCATAATTAAAATCAATTTGTACCAAAGGCAAACGGTTAGTAAAGTGGTGCATTGCCTTTAAACGCATTTCCATACCGGGAGAAATAGCCCCGCCAATGAATTCGTTGTTTTTATTTACGAAATTATATTTAATGCAGGTGCCGGCATCAATGGTAAGCACGTTTTGGTTGGGAAAAAGTGAGAACGCACCTACCGAAGCGGCAATACGGTCGGAACCCAATGTTGACACGCTTTTATAGAGGTTTTTTAAGGGAATAGGTGTAGAAGCCTCAAATAACATCACTTTTTGTTTATTTGCAACTGTATTAATGAATATGAGATGTTTATTGGTTACCGAGCCAACAATTACTTTTTGAGCACCTTTATAAAAAAGCTCATCGTCAATTAATTGCTCAACAAGGCTGTAGGTTCGCTGCATAACAATTTCGGAACCCTTAAACAGGGCGGCTTTTATGCGGGTATTACCAAAATCAACAACTAAGTTCATTATTGTTAAAGATAGTTTTTAATTGGGAGCCGACTCTAATAATTAGGATTTTTTTAGAAATGTTTTTGATACAATAATAATTTATGTATTTTTGCACCCTTAAACGGAAGTGATGTAAAAACCGCTTTTGAGGGTTAAAACCTCTCAACTGGTACCTTAGCTCAGTCGGTAGAGCAAAGGACTGACAATCCTTGTGTCCCTGGTTCGATTCCTGGAGGTACCACCGCAAAGCAGTTTAAAACCCTTGATGTAATCAAGGGTTTTTTATTTTCTGGAAACCCGAAAGCTTGCTTTCAAGGGTTTACAGAAAATAAAAATTACCTTGCGAAGCAAGGTTTTAAACTATTTTCATGAGAGGGAGCAAAGGAACTGCCGTAAGCTAATCCTGGAGATAACAATTAATTTTGGAGGAGATTTTTCGCTTACAACTTAGATCTTCAAATTTCATCCTCCAAGATCTTTAAAAAGTGGAATTTCCTACCCGTCTTAGTAGATTTAAATTAAAAAAAAATTAGATATTTCAAAATTTGATCTATATTTGCAGTATAAATGAAAAATAATTTTGTAAATAATTCTTGGTGGCCTTCATGTAAACACATGAATAGCTAAGTTTATATATACTTATAAGGCATACCCGAAGCCCGCTGTTCAAACAACAGTGGGCTTTTTGTTTTTAACCACATTCACAAAAAATTAAACCAATGAAACTAAATACATATATCACTCAAATTTTATCCGACACAAAAACTCCGGTCGGTTTATATTTAGCTTTGAGAGATCAATACCAAAATGCGCTATTACTAGAAAGTTCGGATTACAATAGCAAGGACGGACATTATTCCTACATATGCTTAAATCCTTTGGCATCTGTTTCATTAAAGAATAATATTCTAAAAACTAATATAAGCGAATCGTCAACTCAAACAAAGATCGCTTTTAATAAAGAGCTTTTGCTAAAACACCTAATTGCTTTTAAAAATAAATTCGAATACGAAACACAACAACTGCCTTTTTGCTATGCAGGCTTGTTTGGCTACACCGGTTACGATATTGTAAATTATGCTGAGGATATTCGTTTAAACACAGATCATAAAACATTAGATATACCAGAATTGTTATATTATGTGTACGGTATTCTTTTAGTCTTTAACCATAACACCAACAACCTTCATGTAATTAGTCACCATTACACAGATGACAAAGCAAAACAACAGTTAAAGGAAGTTTCAGAAAAAATACAATTATCAACCGTAAGCGAATTTTCTTTTTCAACCATTAACGAAACTATTTCATCCATTACAAACGAAGAGTATAAAAGTTTGGTAACAAAAGCCAAAGAACACTGTCAGCAAGGCGATGTGTTTCAGTTGGTATTATCCAGAAGATTTTCACAGTCTTTTGTAGGCGATGAATTTAATGTGTACCGCACTTTAAAAAACATAAATCCTTCGCCGTATCTGTTTTATTTTGATCTGGGAAGTTTTAAAATATTTGGTTCATCGCCCGAAGCACAATTGGTAATAAAAAATGATATAACAGAAATTCATCCGATCGCAGGCACCTATAAGCGCACCGGAAATGATGATGAAGATCTGGTAAAAGCAAAAGAGTTATTAAACGACCCAAAAGAAGTAGCGGAACATAACATGTTAGTAGATCTGGCCCGCAATGATCTGAGTAAATATTGCTCGGGCGTAGAGTTAAAAATATCTAAACAAACTCAATTTTATTCTCATGTTATTCATTTGGTCAGTAAAGTAATTGGAAAAAAGAAACCGGCTTTTCATCCGTTCGAAGTATTGCTGGGCACTTTTCCTGCGGGAACCTTATCGGGCGCGCCAAAATACAAAGCCCTGCAATTAATTAACCAATACGAAATAGAATCACGCGAATTTTATGGAGGATGTATTGGCTTTATCAGTCACGATGATCAACTAAATCATGCCATTATGATCAGAACTTTTTTAAGGCCGAAACTTTATTGTTGATTTCTTGCAATTCACTTTCTTCGTTGGACGAAACTACAATTCCTGCTCCGGCCTGATAATG
>JANYBY010000214.1 GCA_025360565.1 Bacteroidota bacterium | reverse complement strand
GTTGGTAAATATTTATCTACTTCGGGCAAGATCAAAGGCAATTCGTTTTCATTTAAAGCATACGGAATTCCATTTTTATAATAAATAGGAATGGGTTCTCCCCAATATCTTTGTCTTCCAAAAACAGCGTCGCGCAAACGGAAATTTATTTTTCCTTTTCCTAAATTTTGTTTTTCAATTTCTTCAATGGCTTTTTTAATGGCGGCTTTTACTTCCAAGCCATTTAAAAAATCAGAATTAATTAATGTACCTGCTTTTTCATCGTAAGAATTCTCTTCAAAAGAATGTTCGGCCGGTGGAACGATCACCTGCGGTTTTTCCAAACCAAATTTTGTAGCAAATTTAAAGTCCCTCTCATCATGCGCCGGCACGGCCATTACAGCTCCGGTGCCATATCCTGCCAAAACATAATCTCCCACCCAAATTGGAATTTGTTTCCCTGTAAAAGGATGCTCCACATAAGCTCCCGTAAAAACACCGCTCACGGTATTTACATCTGCTTGTCTTTCTCGCTCACTTCTGTTCTTAGCTTTTGTAACATAATCATCTACCGCTTTTTTTTGTTCGGCTGTTGTAATTTTTTCTACCAATTCATGTTCCGGCGCAAGTGTTACAAACGAAACGCCGAAAATGGTATCGGGGCGAGTGGTGAAGACTTCGATACCCTCACGCGCGCCGTAGGCGCGCGTGAGGGTGAAGCGGATGCTCGTCCCTTCCGATCTTCCTATCCAATACCTCTGCGATTCTTTTAAACTTTCTGTCCAATCAATTTTATCCAAACCATCCAACAATCTTTGTGCATAAGCAGTTATACGCATGCTCCACTGTTTCATTAATTTGCGTTCAACCGGGTGACCGCCGCGTTCGCTTACTCCATCTTTTACTTCATCGTTCGCTAAAACAGTACCAAGGGCGGAACACCAGTTAACATAGGCCTCGCCGAGGTAGGCAATGCGGTATTGCATCAACACATCTGACTTTTCTTTTTCAGAAAATGCTTTCCATTCAGTAGCAGAAAAGTGTTTTGCATTTTCATCGCAAACGGCGCTTACTTTTGCGTTTCCGGTTGTTTCAAATTCTTTTATTAAAGTAGAAATGTTTTCGGCTTTATCTGAAATTTTATTATACCATGAATTAAAAATTTGAATAAAGATCCACTGTGTCCATTTATAATATTCCGGGTCCGATGTTCTTACTTCTCTTTCCCAATCAAAACTAAAACCTATCTTATCCATTTGTTCGCGGTAACGCGCAATATTTTGTTCGGTGGTGATCTTCGGGTGTTGTCCTGTTTGTATGGCGTATTGTTCTGCCGGCAAACCAAAACTATCGTAACCCATAGGGTGCAAAACATTAAATCCTTTGTGGCGTTTGTAACGCGCCATAATATCTGAAGCAATATAACCCAATGGGTGACCCACGTGTAAACCTGCGCCACTCGGGTAGGGGAACATATCTAAAACATAGTATTTTGGCTTTGTGGAATGATCATCGGCCTTAAATGTTTTTTTGTCGGCCCAAATTGCCTGCCATTTTTTTTCTATGTCTTTAAAATTATAGTCCATTTTATTTAAGAGTCCCTTGTTTTTGTAAATCGTTTACAAATATAAGATTTTAGGGATTTTAACAAGGGTAATTGTTACTTTGGTAATTAAGCACTTATCTTTATGCCATAAAATTATAACTATGGAATACACTAAGAAAATAGCGCTGGTTACAGGCGGAAGCCGTGGGCTTGGAAGGGATATGGCTGTTAATCTTGCGAAAAAAGGGCACAACGTTATTATTACTTACTCGGGAAATGTTACCGAAGCCAACAATACCATTAAATTAGTGGAAGGGGCGGGTGGAAAATGCGCTGCTCTTCAGCTCAACTTAACAGACCTTTCTACTCTTGATAAATTTATTTCGGAACTCGCAATTTTATTAAAAGAAAAATTTAATGCCGATAAATTCGACTTTCTGATAAACAACGCCGGAATGGGCGCTACCATTCCTTTTGAAAAAGCAACAGAAGCAAATTTTGATGAATTTTTAAATGTGCATTATAAAGGTGTATTTTTTTTAACGCAAAAAAGTTTAGCTATTTTAAATAACGGCGGTCGCATTATAAATCTTTCGAGCGGAACAACGCGTTTTGCAAATCCCGGTTATTCTATTTACGCGTCAATGAAAGGGGCTGTTGAAGTTTTAACAAAATACATGGCCAAAGAGTTAGGACCAAGAGGAATTTGCGTGAACATAGTTGCTCCCGGCCCAATTGAAACCGATTTTAATAATGCCGCCATTCGCAACAATTCGCAATTAAAAACAATGTTAAGTAGTATGACACCGCTTGGAAGAATAGGCCAGGCCGATGATATAGGGGGTGTTATCGCTTTTTTATGTTCTGAAGACGCGAAATGGATAAATGGTCAGCGGATAGAAGTGAGCGGCGGGATTAACGTGTAAAAAATTAAATTTCTTTTACAATTCCTCCATCCACCAAAAAAACCTTATGATCTATTTTTTTTTCGTTGAATAATTTCTGCATTCTTTCGGCGTGGGTATCGGTAATAAATATCTGCCCGAAGTCGTTGCTGCTCACCATTTCAATTAATTTGGTAAAACGTTCTTCGTCCAGTTTATCATACACATCATCCAGCAGCAATAGGGGTTTGGTGTTCTTCTTTTCCTTAATAAATTCCAACTGCGCTAATTTTAACGCCAGTAAATACGATTTTTGCTGACCTTGCGACGCGAATTTTTTAAGACTGAAACCTGCTATTTTAAAATCCAGATCATCCTTGTGAGGCCCAACAGTTGTGTAATGCAGCGCCCTATCTCTGGGTAAACTTGTTAATAAAGCGGTTTTAAAATCCCTTTCGGCCAAACTGTTCTCGTAATTTAAAGTTACCTCCTCGGCGCTGTTGCTTATAAATTGATAATGCTTATTAAAAATGGGAATAAAATGTTTTAGAAAATCCTGCCGCAACTCAATAATTACTTTTCCGTGTATGATCAATTGCGCATCCCAGATCTCTAAAGTTTCCGAATCAAAACTCCGGCTTTCGTAAAACTGTTTTAATAAAGCGTTACGTTGTTTTAAAACCTGGTTGTACGAAATTAATTTATCGAGGTATAATTTATCATACTGCGAAATAATACTGTCTAAAAATTTCCTTCGCACCTCGCTACTACCGTTAATTAATTCGGCATCATCCGGCGATATCATCACCAAAGGAAATTGGCCAATATGATCGCTTAAACGTTCGTATTCTTTTTTATTGCGTTTAAATATTTTTTTCTGATTTCGTTTTATGCCGCAATACACTTCTGTTTCCTCATCAAACTTATTGAACAGGCCTTGTAGTACAAAAAAACCTTCGTTGTGTTTTATATTCTGGCTATCAATAGAATTAAAAAAA
>JANYBY010000354.1 GCA_025360565.1 Bacteroidota bacterium | reverse complement strand
GCTATATTCCTGGTTAAAATGCGAATCGTTCGCCAATAACTGACTGCAAAGATCCATAATGCTGTAGTTGGTACGCTTTGGTTCAGCACGCTCAATTATTTCGGCGTACTTTGTATATGTAGGAGATTCACGGAAAGTTTTAGTAAAGAAATTTATTCCATTGTTAAATTCGATCAACTCCTCATCAAATGCTTTTTTCTGTTTGTTTAATTCAAGGCGCTTTAAATTAGATTTACGCATGCTTTCTTCAAATTGCGTGGTAAGATCTAAATTGCTTTTTACAAACTCTTCTTTTTTCTGGATCCAATCCGGAAGCTTATCAAATTTTTCGCGCTTATCTTTTAAATAATCACTTACGGTTTGCGAGTATTGATCAATATCCTTTAAGGCTTTTTCAAGCTCCTTCATTTTATCTTCAACGGTTTTCAGCTGTTTGGCATCAACCCCTTTGCTCTTAAAATTGGTATCTTTTTCTTTTGATAATTCTTCTTCTTTATCTTCAAATTCTTTTACACGATTTTTCTTTTCGGTTTCCAGATCTTTTATTTCCGATTCCTGCGTTTTTTTAAGTTCAGATAAACGATCTGAATTAAAGGTTTTAAGCCTGTCGAACTGAGCATTAAAATCGTTTATAAAAAGCGTTTTCTTTTTATTTAAAATAACAAGTTCTTCTTCAACAATGTTTAAACGCTGACGGTTTCCGGTTAATGCTCCTTCAATTTCGGTGGTAGCCTTCACTTTCCAGTCTTCCAATTCGGCAGCTAATTTTTGCTCACGTTTATCAGCTAACTCAAGTGAGTAAGATAAAACTTTCAAATCCTCTTTTAATTCGCCTAATTGCTTGCCAAATTTATCGGCCGTTAACATTTTTTCTTCGGTATTGGCCGTTTGAAATTGATTCAACGCTTCTTCTAAATCGCGAATTTGCGCAAGGCGCTCGTTCTTTTCGAACTGATAATCTTCTATTGATTTAGAAACAACTTCAACTTTCTCTAAATTTAAACTGATGCCATATAATGTATTGGCGGTTGATTCGCTTAACTCAGGAGTAATATCGGTTCTGAATAATAATTTTTCGTTTACTACTTTACCAATGGTTGTATGCCAGTTTTTTACATTTTTTTCAAGAAATCCATAAAATGCATCATGCTGTACGTCTAATTTGGTTTCAACTTCTTTTATCTCATTTTTTATTCTTGTGATCTCGGTATTTGTCTGATTAACGCGATTGCTTAATGAAGCTTTAGATTTTACTTCCAACGCTTCCCATTCGCGCTGAAGAGTAGTAACCATATTGGCTTTAATGGCGCGCTCACTTTTATTTTTGTAATTAACGGCCCTTAATTCGGCTAATTCGGTATCAAGGCTTTTAATTTCATTTTCATAATAGCGGGTATTACGAATTACTTTTTCTTCGCTTTTTAAACTATTGAATTCAATTTGTTTTGCGGTAACTTCGCCGTTTACTTCAGCAAATTCATTTTCGCGTTTTTCTTTTAATTCGGCTTCGCGTTTATTGAATTCGTTCTTTTGCTGTAATTGCAGTTCGTTATAATGATTAAATATTTCGCCGGTGCGCGAATTTATTTTATTTATATATGCGGATTTATCGTTACGTAAATGCTCTATTAAAGTAGAGAATTTTGATTCGATACCGGCCACATTGCTTGTTAAGCTTTCGTATTCACGGCGCGCGATATTCATCTCCACATATAATTTTTCGCGCTGAGAATGCTTTTCAACAGCTTCTTCTATATTTTTATCTTTATACTCTTTTAATTTTTTGTTGGCATCGCGAATGATCCCATCATAAAAACCAATTTCTTGCCGAACTTCATTTTGTTTTGATTGTATATTACCGCTTAAATGCTCTTGTTCTTCATTTAACAACTCCAGTTCTTCTTCTTTCTTTTTAGAGGCGTTGCGAATAGTTTCGTTTTGTGTTTCGGCAAAACGCAGACTGCTTCCCAACTTATCGGCCATTTCCATTTGAGCGCCCTTCAGCATGTGCACCTGGTCGTATTTTTTATCGATCAGATCAATCAATTGTGCCGTTTCTTTTTTAATGTATGTTTCAATATCCGTGTATTTTTCATTGAACTGGCGTAACTGACGTTCTACTTGTTCTAATTTAATACTCGAGTTCTCTGTTGTTAAAGAGTTAGCGATAAAATCTTTTATAAAGCGCGAATCAATACTGCTTTTGGAAGAAAGGAATACGTTGGTAATAGATTTAGGAATGTTCTGATACTTTTCATTACCTTTCAATAAAAAGAATTTTGAAAGTTGCTTATCCGTTTCAGTTCCATAAATAATATTTCTGTAACGTTCAAATGTGTCAATTTGATTAGAAACATAGATCTGGCGTTTTTCCAAATTGGCAATGATCTCCTTCGGCTTCATAGCCTCATCGTTAGTGTTTAAAAAGAAATCGGGGTTATATGGCGCATCTACAAAGCGAAATACCAGTTTATTATGACGATATACCATTACAAAGAAAGATTTTTCCTCAGTAGCGATCTCATACACTAAATACGAGTTTTCATAACGGAAATAATGCTCCTCAAATGTTTTTTGCGATTGGGCAATACCTAAACCACGGCTGTTGGCACTGTAGAAAAATAAAATTGCACGCTGCAAAGATGTTTTTCCGAAATTATTTGTCCCCACAAAACAGGTGTTTCCGCACAATTCAATATCTGCGTACTTTATGTTTGAAATGTTTATCTCAACAATTCTGTTTAATATTCTTACGTTGTTTTCCATTCTCTTTTTTATTTCCCGCAGATTACACTGATAATCGCAGATTTTATATTATTTTTCACTCTTCTTAAATCATCTGCGCAAATCCGCGCCATCTGCGGGAGATTTTTAGTTTAATATGATCCCGCTGCTCTTGCCGTCCGGCCCTTCTGTTTCTTCGTAAATACTAATGGCGTTTATCATATCCATTAAATAAGTATATGCGTCAAGTACTTTGTAACTTTCCGATTGCTCGTCTTCCAGTTCAAGAAACGAATCTCTTGTCATTAACTGACATATATCGCGCACCTTATTCAATAAAGTTTCTGAACGATACATTGGGATCTTTTGAAGTTTTTGTTTTAAACGCACATTCGCGTTACACTCTTCGGCAATTTCGCTTGGACGGAAACGGGAGCCGATGGTAATTTTATTATCCATACTTGCAAACAAGTCTATCACATCAATGTAACGTTCAAATGTTTCTAATTTTTGTTCAATAATGCTGTTTGCTTCCTGTAGGCGCGAAAAATAAAAATAATTATTTCCTCTTTCAATGTTATAACGGATCACATTAAAATAAGCCTGAAGCCTATCGTAATTCTCGGGGTTTGCAATAATATCGTAAAGCCTGCCCATATTGTCTTTTGAGCCGTTGCTGCTAATAAAATGCCCGCGCGCCATAATAGCGAATATGTCGTGGGTTTGTTTGGGGAGATTATAATCTATTTCGTTCATGGTATTAATTTTAG
>JANYBY010000317.1 GCA_025360565.1 Bacteroidota bacterium | reverse complement strand
GGTAGATTCATCCATCACAAACCTTGCACACCTCGCGCAACATTTAAATTGTAATATTGGAACAATTCTTTTCTTTAACCCGTGGCTGCTAACGCAAGTTTTACCTAACCCCGAAAAAAAAATATACGAATTCCGGATTCCAAAAAATTTAAACGCTAATTACGATTCATACATCACTGATCTAACAGGTAAAGAAGATGTTGTTCCTTCGGATTCAGTATTTTTTCCCAAAAAGACTAAAACAATTTCTGATACAGTTTTTGAAAAATAATGGTTGCTACATTATATATTTAACAAATCCATAGATAGATAAAACAATTATTACTAAAAAAACTAATGTTACCAAAGCCCCGAACTCAATTAAATTTGGAAAAAGCAAAAACCAAATGCCCCCAATAATTACAATGCTTATTGCGACTATAAGTGCAAATTTCAAATAACCTTTATAATCACCACCTTCAGCTTTGGGTTTTATTATTATTTTTTCATCAAGACTTGGTACATTAATTTTTGTTTTTTGATCATTACTTAGCTGAGAGGTTGTTCTATGACCCATTCTTTTTATACAAACCTTATCGCCGATTGGTGTTGTAACAATTATCGGGCTCGCCTCCATCAAAATTTCAGATGTTACCTCTTGATACGGATTAATTGTTTTGCATTTTATTCTTTTATGTTTTTTTAGACCTGCTAAATTATCCTTCTCAAATTTAGCGCGACAAAATTCAAAGTAAATTCCCTTACAATATTTGCGTTTTTTCAAAGAAAGCTTTCCTGCGCAAGCACTCAGAACGAAGATCAAAATAAAAGCATTACATAATTTTCCCATTCATCAATTACGTGAAACAATTGATCATCTCCCCGCAAATAAATTCCGCAGCCTTTCCATCTCCATATAATTTTGGGAATTTTAAATTTACTCCTTTGCTTAATTTTTCAAAAGCGGCTTTTATTTTTTCTTCATTGGCATCGGTCACAATGGCTGTACCGCACTCTACGAGCTCTACCCATTCGGTTTCGGGACGTAAAATAATGCAAGGCTTTTCAAAATAAAAGGCTTCTTTTTGCACACCCCCGCTGTCCGTCATCACCAATTTACAATTTTTTTCAAGAGCGATCATTTCTAAAAAACTGGCAGGTTCTGTTATTTTAAAATGCGCATTGCCTTTTACATTATTGTAATTCTCTTTAGTAAGATTTGTTTCCAACAGTTTTGCGGTGCGCGGATGTAATGGCAGCACCACATCCAAATTATATTTTAAAGCTATATCATTCAGTGATCTGAAAAGCGCGTTCAAACGCTCAGGTTCATCCGTATTATTGTTGCGGTGAATAGTTGCAAGGATAAATTTGTCCTTCTCCAATTTTAATTTCGAAATAATAGTGGTTTTACTTTCCGCCATCGAACTAAATTGCAAACTGTTATCATACATAACATCGCCGCAATGGAAGATCTTCGGATTATCGGCATTAAAAGGTGCTTTGGCTTCTTTATTAAAACCTTCCTTTACCAAATTATTAAATCCTGAAATGGTAGGGGAAAAAAGTAAGGTGCTCACATGATCGCACATAATGCGGTTTACTTCTTCGGGCATGGCTTTACTGCGCGAACGTAAACCTGCTTCAATATGCACAACGGGTCCATGAATTTTGCTAGCGGCAATTGCGCCAGCTAAAGTTGAGTTTGTATCGCCATATAAAACAATGGCAGAAGGTTTTTCCTTCAATAAGATCTCCTCAATACCAATAAGCATGGCGGCTGTTTGCTTTGCGTGCGAACCGCTGCCAACATTTAAATTGTAATTTGGCTTTGGTATATTTAATTCTTCAAAAAAAACCTCGCTCATGTTTGCATCGTAATGCTGCCCCGTATGTACGATGACCTCGGTTATTTTATCCGAAAAATTATTTTTTATTGCCCTGCTAAGTGCCGCGGCTTTTATGATCTGGGGCCTCGCCCCTATTACTGTTATTATTTTGATCATTTAATTTATTGTTTACAGTGAAGTAAACTTTGTTCTACTTCACTGTTCCTTGTTCTGTATGCATGCCTGTTTCATTTCCAGACAGGTCTTGCATCTTTTAAGTCTTGTCTCTTGCTTCAAGTTCATGGTCTCGACTCCGCTCGACCTAACAAACTTGATCCAGTCGATGCCTACTGCCTCAAACGCCTGTCGCAATTCTAAATACCCACTACCCAATACTAAAGCAATCCCTCATCGTTAAAACTAAAATATTTTTGATCGCCAATAATTAAATGGTCGAATAATTTTATATCAAATAATTGCAAAGCTTCTTTTGATCTTCCCGTAATATTCCTGTCTTCGGTGCTAGGCTGTACTTGTCCGCTTGGATGGTTATGCGCCAAAATAACTCCGCTTGCATTGTTCTCTATCGCCGACCTGCAGATCATTCTTACATCAACAACGGTTCCGGCAATGCCGCCTTTACTGATGCACTCTTCCTTAATAACATGGTTGGCGCGGTTCAGGATCAAGATCCAGAATTCTTCGTGCGGCAGATCGCTTAAATGTTTTTGCAAAACGCCATATGCCGTATTACTCGATGATATTTTTACCCGCTCCGTGGACTCACTCTCTTTACGCCTGCGCCCAATCTCAAAAGCCGCCGCTATGTTTACCGCTTTGGCTTCTCCTACTCCATTGTATTTTTTAAGGTCGTTTATACTTAATTTAGCCAATAAACTTATATTGATATTGTCGGAGAGCATTCGCTGCGCAAGCTGTATGGCCGTTTCGCTCTTATTCCCCGAACCAAGTATAATGGCTACTAATTCGGCATCGCTTAAGCTTTGCCGGCCATGTATAATTAATTTTTCACGCGGACGATCGTCTTCCGCTAAAGATTTAATGGTTAAATGTTTAATATTTTCTTCCATTGGTCTTAAACTACGAATATAACCAATAAATTTTTAATTTATTTATTAGCCCTAACTAAAAACACGTATTAAGCTTGCGTATCTTTGTATAATTGTATGGATCTTCTTAAAACCGAATCGCTTCAGATCTTTAAAATAAAAGAGTTTCGTTTATTTATTGTTGCCCGGTTCTTTATAACACTTGCCATTCAAATGCAATTCAGTACTATAAGTTTGCAGGTGTATTATGAGTATACCAAAGAAGAGCTAATGCTTGGTTTAATTGGGCTTTCAGAGGCTATTCCTTTTATAATTTCTTCCTTTTTCAGTGGACATTTATCGGATAATTATCCGCGCAAAAAAATAATACTTGCAGGTACATTTTTTCTTTTAATAGGAGCTTTATTTTTATTTTTTAACAGCGAGCCTCTCATCCATTTATTAAAAGGCCTTGGTTTAATTGCCTTATTCACCATTGTTTTTTTGTTTGGAATTGTGCGCTCCTTTTTGGCGGCCACCATGAATCCGTTCATGAGCCAGATAGTGCCAAGGCAATTTTATACGCATTCGGCAACGTGGAACAGTACTTTTTGGCATGCGGGCTGCATTATTGGTCCGGTTGTTGCGGGAATTATATATGGATACAACAGTACATTTAACGCTAATTGGTGCCACGCCATTGAGGTTGTTTTATTTGCACTTGGGTTTATTTTTATTTTAAGAATTAAAAACAAGGGATTACCTGAAAATAATAATTCAAAAGAAACAGTTACACAAAGTATGAAAGTGGGATTGAATTTTGTTTTGAAAAATAAAATGGTTTTAAGCGCTCTCTCGCTGGATCTGTTCGCGGTTCTTTTTGGCGGCGCAGTAGCCATCATTCCCGCTTTTACAGATAAAATTTTACATCTGGGCCCCCAAGCCTATGGATTATTACGAACTGCCCCGGCGGTTGGCGCTGTGGCCATGGCCTTGGTTATGATCTTTAAACCACCTGCAAAAAAAGCGGGCATTGCGCTTATATGGTCGGTTGCAGGGTTCGGAGCCTTTACTGTTTTATTTGCATTAAGTCAAAATTATTGGCTCGCATTTTTTTGTCTTTTTGTTACCGGTGCATTTGATAATGTAAGTGTAGTTGTTCGCCATAGCATTTTACAATTAAGCACACCCGATAATATGCGCGGGAGAGTAAGTGCTATTAACAGCATTTTTATTGGCAGCAGTAACGAAATAGGCGCATTTGAAAGTGGTGCAACCGCGCGACTTTTTGGTTTGGTACCTTCCATTATTTTGGGTGGTGCATTAACTATTGGCGTTGTGCTTGGAATAAATAAGATCAATCCTAATTTGAAAAAACTCGACTTGAGTAAATTATAAAACTCATCTTGTGAAGAAAGATATTAAGGAAATAAAACTTTTTTTAGAAGCGAGTTATTTAAAATATAACGGTACATCTTTTATCGAAAACGATCCGGTCTCTATTCCGCATTTATTTACTAAGAAAGAAGACATTGAGATCTCTGCATTTTTTGCGGCTACCATTGCCTGGGGAAACCGTAAATCAATTATAAAGAACGCAAACAAGTTGGTTACGCTAATGGATAACGCGCCATTTGACTTTATTTTAAATCATTCGAAAAAAGAATTAAAACCCTTTGAAAGCTTTGTGCACCGTACGTTTAACGGCAAAGATTGCATTTTTTTTATTGAAGCGTTAAAACATATTTATAAAAATAAAAAAGGATTAGAGGCAGCGTTTTTAAAGACCGAAGGTGAAAATATAAAAAGCAGGATCATTCATTTTCGAAAATTATTTTTAGAAACAAAACATTTGATCCGCAGTGAAAAACACATTTCAAATCCCGATTCAAATTCAAGCTCAAAAAGGTTGTGTATGTTTTTGAGATGGATGGTGAGGCAGGATAAAAAAGGGGTTGATTTTGGGATCTGGAAAAGCATTCCCGCTAAAGAACTTTGCTTACCCCTTGATGTGCACACAGGCAATGTTAGCAGGGCATTGGGCCTTTTAAAAAGAACGCAAAACGATTGGAAGGCGGTGGAAGAAATAACATCTGTTTTAAAAACCTTCGACGCCAACGATCCTGTTAAGTATGATTTTGCTTTATTTGGTTTAGGTGTTAACGGGGTTCTCAAAAATAAAACAACCACATAGACACATAGAAAAGTAATACAATTAAATAAAGGGAAACATAGAGATAAACTATGTTCCTATTTGTTTAAAAAAATTACTTAATAAAATTAAACTCGGTGCGGCGATTGTAAGCATGTTCTTTATCGGTGCATAAAACTCCGTTTGTACAGCGATTCCTAATATCGCCCTCCCCTTTTCCGGAGGTTGTAATTCTTTTTGCTTCAATACCGTTCTTAATTAAAAATTCGGAAACGGCATTGGCGCGCTTTTTTGACAGAGCTAAATTACTGGCATCATCACCTTGCGAATCGGTGTGGGAAACTATTTCGAGTTTAACTTTTGGGTTTCTTTTTAAAATGGTTACCACTTCCATTAATTTATCTTCCGATTCTTTTTCGATATTAAATTTTTGCAGTCCGTATATAATATTTTCTATCACCATTAATTCGTTTTGTTTTCCGGCGTCAAATTTTTTAAACACAAGTGCCACGTCCTCATCAGAGGGCACTTCTGATAACTCCAAAATATCTGCCTTTAATAACTTGTATTCGAATTTTAAATAACTTTTTCTAAAATTTGAAACCTCTTTGCCTTCTTGTGTTAGCAATTGTACGTTTTTGGTATTTTTATCTTTGGGCTCAGCCTTTATCGTATAGGCAGTATCGTTATTCGGTATTTTTATTTCGAAATCGCCGTATTTATCTGTCATAGCTTTTCCTAAAGTATCAATTTTGTTTCCTGCCTGTATATGTACAAAAGCTTCGTTCAATGGTTCCTTGGTGCCATTATTATTGGTTACCAATTTTCCTTTTACATTAATTTTTTCATCTCTTAAATGATAATCAAATTTTGCAATTGAGCTCGAGTGCCTTAATATCCGGCCATCAGGACCAAACATGGTTAATTTTGAAAACATTTTTCTGCACTTTTCTTCGCTTGCCAAATTGCCGTTCAGATTAAAATAATCTACTCTGTATTTTGAACTTTGTTTAAAAGGTTTGTTCTTTTTAATTTTTTCCATCCATTCATTATAATCCGAGATTCTATCATACGACAAACAAATGACACGCAAATTTGCCACCATAC
>JANYBY010000273.1 GCA_025360565.1 Bacteroidota bacterium | reverse complement strand
TTATGGTTGCGCCAAGGGCTTTGCGTACGCCAATTTCGCGGGTGCGCTCGGTTACACTCACAAGCATTATATTCATTAAGCCAATGGCAGCACCCAACAAGGTTATTAAGCCAATAATAGTTGCGCCTGCAGTTACTTTTTTTAAATTATCAATTAATAAAGTGGCAAGGCTGTCGGCTTTCACAACATCAAAATCCTCATCGCCGCTAATGGCTATGTGGCGCACTTTTCTGAATAAGCCTCGCGCCTCGTTAAGCAAAATATCCAGCAAAAAACTATTTTTGGTTAAAATGTTTATGGTAAAAGCCATATCGGGTTTACCAAAATACTGGCGCGCATTGGTAATGGGTATAATACAAAGTTTATCGCCTCCAAAACCCGAACTATTTCCTTTACTTTTTAAAACACCAACAATTTTGTAACGAGTGGCACCAATTTTAATCGTTTTCTCAAGGCAATTCTCTGTTTTTTTAAACAAGGTCATTTCAATTTCTTTACCAATTAAAACAATGTGAGAGCCGCTTGTAACTTCGTTGGCATTAAAATTTCTTCCCTTATCTAATTCGTAACCGGCGGTTGACAAATAATTTTCGTCGCTGCCGTAAACCTGAATATTTGGGTTAGTTTTTTTGTTACTGTACTTAATGCGCGAATTCCAACTGGCTTCTGTTGAAATAGAAGTTACGACCGGATAATTAAATTCATTCTTAAAACGCAGGGCCTCTTTGTAAGTTATGGGTTGGTAAGCCCTTGCTTTACGGCCATTGCGACCAACCCGTATATTTTTTTCGGCATTGCGAATAGTGAATGTATTGGCGCCCATGCTCGTAAAATTATCGTTAATGCCATTTTTTATGGCGTCAATTGCCGAAAGTATGCCAACAAGCGCCGTTATGCCAATACTAATGATCAACATGGTTATAAGAGCCCGTAAACGGTTAGCCTTAATAGAATCCCAGGCAATTGAAATATTTTCTTTTACAAAAAGCACAGCGTTAAAGTTAAACATTAAGTTTAACTGAGTAAAATTATCATCTTATTTATTGAATACATGAGCTTAAAGTGCAACTTTAACTCGTTTTTTTGTTTATCTTCGTTAAGTAAATAGTAAAAAATGAAAAAACAAATACTTGCGCTTTCCTTTGTTCTAACTGCGTTTGGATCAGCGTTGAGCCAAAATTATATTTGGGCAAAAAGCATTGTGGGCACAGCCAATAACCTTTCTAATTCTATTCAAGTTGATGCGGCCGGAAACTCCTTTGTTACCGGTTATTTTTCGGGCACCGCCGATTTCGATCCAAGCCCTGCAACTGCCACGCTTGTATCAAACGGACAATCGGATATTTTTGTTGCTAAATACGATCAGGCGGGTAATTATTTATGGGCCATTAATCTTGGTGGTGCGTTGGATGATATTGGAACGAATGTGCAGGTTGATGCAGGTGGAAATGTTTATGTAACAGGTGCTTTTCAGGGAACTGTAGATTTTGATCCTGGTGCGAGTACTATTAATTTAACAGCTGCCGGCGGATACGATGTTTTTTTAGCGGTTTACAGTCCTTTGGGAGCTTATGTATCTGCATTTAATTTGGGAGGCACAGGCAACGATGGCGGAAACGCAATACAGATGGATGGTGTAGGAAATATTTACATAGCAGGTTATTTTTCGGGAACGGTAGATTTTGATATTGGTGCAGGCACATCTAATTTAACTTCGCCGGGCGTGTCGAGCGATGTGTTTATGGTTAAATATTCGGGCGCCGGTGTTTTTGGTTGGGCAAAGAGTGTAGGCGGGGCCGGCAACGAACTTTGTAACGCCATGCAATTAGATGCTATCGGCAATGTGCACATAATAGGAACATACCAAGGCACAGCGGATTTTGATCCGGGTGCGGGAACAGTAAATTTAGTTTCGGCAGGAGGTATATCTGATATTTATTTTGCAAAATACGATAACAGCGGCAATTATATTTGGGCAAAAACAATTGGCGGTGTTGGTGATGATGTTGGGAATAATTTACAATTGGATGGCGCAGGAAATGTATTTTTAGCCGGTTATTTTTCAAGTACGGTTGATTTTGATCCGGGTGCGGGCACATCGAATTTAGTTTCTGTTGGCAACAACGATATTTTTTTATGTAAATACGATAACAACGGAAATTACGTATGGGCAAACGGCATGGGCGGAAGCGGGGCAGATGTGGGCAGCAGCTTAAAGTTGGATGCGGGCGGAAATATTTTTTTAACAGGATCGTTTCATACCACTGTTGATTTTGACGCGAGCGCGGGCACCGCTACTTTAAGTACACTCGGTGCCGCCGATGTTTTTTTGGCAAAATACGATGCCGCAGGTGCTTATTTAAAAGTAACTAATATTGGCGGAAGCGCATCAACCGCTTATCCATACGGCATGGCTATGAACGCGGCAGGAAGTGTTTTTATTACAGGAAGATTTCAAGGCTTTGTTGATTTTGATATGTCGGCCAACACCATTAACCTTGGCTCAATAAGTCTGGATGCGGTTTTTTTAGCGAAGTATGATAATGTTTTGATAGGATTAAATGAATTAAAAAATGCCAATGAAGAATTCAGCATTTATCCTAATCCAAATAACGGACAGTTTTATTTAAGCGGTGAGGTGAACGATCCTTTAACTATTGAAATAACAGAGGCGACAGGAAAAGTGATCTTGAAAAGCATTTACAAAAACGGAAAATTAATTGATCTGAGCTCTTATCCTAAAGGTATTTATTTGTTAAGGGCCATCAACGATCATAAACCTGTGTTATCCAAAAAGATCGTTTTGCAATAATGTTCTCTTATTTTTTTTAACGCTTCAAATAATTTATATATTAGTCTGATGCTATTGGGTTTAGGTATTTTCTCTATCGTAAACCTTAGCCAAATATTCATAATTTGAACTGCCGTTTTATACATTTATTGTTATATTTAAACTCGTAAAACCCAATTATGGAAATTTGTCTGATCATTGTCCTTATTCTTTTGCTAATCATCTTTCATGTAAATCACAATAAAAAATTTCAGCAGATCTATAACCAGTTTTTCATTCTTGAGAAACAGATAAAAGATATTTTAAAGGATCAAAAAACCGTAGTGGTTGAAAAACAAGCGGAAGTTGTTATATCGCCTGAACCTGAAATAATTCCCGAGAAAAAAATTACGCCACCTGTAATTGTTGAGGAAGAAAAAATTGTTGAGAAGGATAAAGAAATAATTCCTCCGGTAATAATTGAAGAAAAAGTGGTTGAAGAGACCATTCCTGTTGATATTCCTGTAATTGAAAATCCCCAGCAAAATGTTAAGCGTACTCCGGTTACGCCGCAGCCGGGTTGGTACGATCGCTTTAAGGAACGCAATCCCGATCTTGAAAAATTTGTAGGCGAAAATTTAATAAGCAAAATTGGTGTGGCCATTTTGGTTTTAGGCATTGCCTTTTTTGTAAAATATGCCATCGATCAAAACTGGATAAACGAAACCGCCCGTGTTGGTATTGGTATTTTAAGCGGCGCCATTGTTATGGGCTTTGCACACAGGTTACGTATTAAGTTTAAACCCTTTAGTTCGGTATTGGTAGCCGGAGCCATTGCCATTTTTTATTTTACTATAGGCATTGCTTTTCACCAATACCATTTGTTTACACAACCCGTTGCTTTTGCTATGATGCTTGTAATAACGGCATTTTCCGTATTTATTTCGGTCGCGTACAATAGAATTGAGCTGGCCGCTTTATCCATCATTGGCGGCTTTGCGGTGCCATTTATGGTAAGCACCGGGCAAGGCAATTATAAAGTGCTGTTCACCTACATTTTAATTTTAGATCTTGGTATGTTGGTGCTCGCTTATTTAAAAAAATGGAACTTAATAAATATCCTCACGTATGCTTTTACGGTATTACTGTATTCCGCATGGCTTGGCAGCAAAGTAATGTACGGCATTAACCCGCCTTATGAAGGCGCGTTTATTTTTGGATTGATATTTTATTTTGTTTTTGTTTTAATGAATGTAATAAACAATGTAAAAGAACGAAGGCCTTTCAGTTACATTGAAATTATTATTTTAATAAGTAACACTTTTATTTTTTACACCACAGGAATGATGGTATTAAAATACTGGCATCCTGAATTAAAAGGTGTTTATACCATTGCCATGGGTGGATTTAATTTTGCATTGGGCCTTATACTTTACAAACTTTTTAAAGCCGATAAAAAACTGGTGTACCTGTTCATTGGTTTAACATTAACCTTTGCTACATTGGCTGCGCCGGTGCAGTTAAAAGGCAATTACATTACTTTGTTCTGGGCGGCCGAAGTGGCCATGCTTGTATGGTTATCGTTACGCTCTCAATTAAGGTCGTTCAATCTTGCCTCTATAATTGTAGCAGTGTTAATGTTCTTTAGTTTAATGATGGATTATGTGAATATTTATGGCGAACATAGCAATGATCTCTTGAAACCTTTATTGAACAAAGGGTTTATCACAGGCATATCGAGCGCCATTTTTTTATTTATTGCATCGGTATTTTTAAATAAACAAGAAAAAGAAAATTCCGCTTTCGGAATCAATCCTAAAGTGTACGGTAATATTTTAAAAGTAACTTCTCTTTTTCTGGCTTACCTCACCGGTTTTTTTGAGATCCACCATCAAAGCGCGTATTATGTTTATTCAACCGATTCGGTTGTAAGTATTTCGTGTTTTTACCATGTATGTTTTACTTCTATACTCAGTATTATTTTACTTAAAAGATACAGCGCCGCAAACAATGCTGTGGCATTCATATTATTGTGTATCAATTTAATTTACTTCGCCTTCATGTATTCCATTGCGCCTTACGACGAATTAAAGGAACGCTGCAGGGCTGAACACGCAAGCTATTTGGGCTATTTGGCGCATTTTGTGGCATTGGCAGTGTTGCTTCTTCATCTCACCGTTACCATTAAAACTGCGAATAAGAATTCAAACTTTATTATTGCCGCAAAAACCGGTTTACTATGGATGCTTGGCATTTTTATAATTGTAATAACAAGCAACGAGGTTATTTTAAATATAATGGTAATTAAATTACATTCGTTTGTGCGTACCAATGATTACGAGATAGTGAGCACCGTTTATAATTACATACACGAACAAATAATTAAAGTGGCTTTGCCGATCGCATGGTCTATAATTGCTTTTACGTTTTTAAGCATCGGCATAAAACGTCAGTTAAAAGCACTTCGTATAATGGCTTTGGTATTATTGGCGATTACCCTTCTTAAATTATTTATTTACGATATTAACGATGTAAGCGAGGCCGGTAAAATAATTGCCTTTATTATTTTAGGTGTAGTGCTTTTGATCATGTCTTTCATGTATCAAAAAATAAAAGCACTTATTTTGAGCGAAGAAAAAGAAACAATTACGCAAACTAATTTAGAGAATAATGAAACAAAGCCTGATTAAATTACTCTTATTTGCTTTTGTGCTTAGTAAAGGACAAACCTTTACGCACAGTTTAAGTATTGCTTCAAAACAAAACGGTTTACAGGCACTGGCAGTTAATCCGGAGCTTAAAAACCTTGCTAATACAAGCTTTAGCGATTTGCGGATCTACGATAAAAGTAAAAATGAAGTGCCTTATTTTTTGGTGAACGAATCGTTTAATTACTCATCGACTAATTTTAAAGAATACAAAATTCAGGATAAAGAAATAGGCAAGGGTCGTTACACCAATTTCATTATCGAAAACCCTAAAAAAGAACCCATGCAAAATATTATTTTGTGTGTGGCCAATTCAGATGCCATTAAAGTGTGTAATATTGTTGGTAGCGACGATAAAAAGCAATGGTTCGCAGTAAGCGACGGTATTTTTTTATATAATTTATACAACGAGCAATCGGTTTATGCTTACCGTACTTTGGGTTTCCCTTTGGTAAATTACAAATACATTAAAATTGAAATTAACGATTTGCACACCCTTCCGCTAAACATTTTAAAGGCCGGTTATTTTGAAGGCGCCATTAGCGCCGGTAAACTAAACGAAGTTAAACCGGAGGTAAGCAATTACACAACTTCTAAACCAAATAAAACAAGTAACGCCGCCTTTAAATTCAACAACCCTACAATCATAAATAAGGTTAGTTTTAAAGTAAAAGCCCCTAATTTTTTTAAACGCAGGGCATCTATTTATGTTTACAAAACCAGAACTATAAGAAAACAAGAAGAGCGTTATAAAGATGTTTTGTTGGAGTTTGAACTGAATTCGGAAACAAGCAACACCTTTAATTTAAACGATTTTCGCGAAAAAGAATTTGAAGTTGAAATTGCAAATGCCGATAATCTGCCATTAGAGTTTGAAGCGATAAAATTTGAGCAGCTGCAAACGTATTTGGTGGCTGATTTTAAAGCAGGGGAGGTTT
>JANYBY010000202.1 GCA_025360565.1 Bacteroidota bacterium | reverse complement strand
ATTTTTTACGAAGAGGCGGATAAAAAATCTACTCGAACTGACAACAAGATCTTTTCTAATTTTTATTTCTTTTCCTCCACCGGAGTTTCGGCAGACACCGAATTTTTAGCGTTCCGCTTTTTATAAATAGAAACGCAAAGCATTAGCACCGCCGCAAAAGCAATTAAGCCGAGTATTCCCCACAATAAACCCGATGTTGATTTAACGATCACTAAAAAAACAATAGCCACTAAAAAAACGGTTGCCAGCTCATTGAACAGCCTTAATCGGAAAGATGAAAATTTAAATTGGCCCATGCTTTGCTGTTTATAAATGCGCTGACATTCCAAATGATAAACCGTGAGTAGCGCCACCGAAATTAATTTAAGCCACATCCACGGCTGCTGAAGCAAGGCCATATTCATAAAAAGCATCCAGCTCCCAAATACAAACGTGCCTATCATGCCGGGCCAGCCAATAATGTACCATAGTTTTTTTTGCATCAACACCAATTGCGCGGTTAAAATGGGGCGCGCCACATCATCTTTTTTTTGCGCATCGGTAGCATAAATAAATAAACGCACCATGTAAAAAAGCGCGGCAAACCAGCATACCACAAAAATAATATGTATTGCCAGAATGTATCGGTAATCCATTTCAGAAATTAATTTTTTACGCTTTTAATGTTTTCTAAAAACTCGTCAAACAAATAACGCGCATCTAACGGGCCCGGATTTGCTTCGGGATGATATTGAACCGAAAATACTTTTTTGTCCTTTAAACGAATGCCCTCAATTGTTTTATCGTTTAAATTTACGTGCGTGATCTCTATATTTTTATTCTTTTTAATGTCATCTTCGTTCACGGTAAATCCGTGATTTTGCGAAGTGATCTCGCTTTTGCCGCTGATGATATTTTTTACCGGATGATTTATGCCGCGATGCCCCGCGTGCATTTTAAATGTATTTACGCCCTGAGATTGCGCCAGCAGCTGGTGCCCCAAACAAATTCCGAAAACCGGTTTTCCGCTCTCCACAATATCTTTTACCAATTGTGTTTCTGTTTTCATGGCACCCGGGTCGCCGGGACCATTGCTCAACATAATACCGTCGGGTTTAAAATCCAAAATCTCTTTTAAGGTTGATTTTTGAGGAAATACTTTCAAGTAACAATCTCGTTGCGCAAGTGAGCGTAAAATATTTGTTTTAACGCCAAAATCAATTACCGCTACTTTGTGTTTTGATTTTTCTTCGCCAAAAAAATATGGTTTTTGTGTTGATACTTTTGAAGAAAGTTCCAACCCTTCCATACTCGGGGTTTTTGCCAATAATTTTTTCAATTCTTCCACATCTGTTATTTCAGAAGAAATAATGCAATTCATGGCGCCTTTATCCCTTATGTAAGTTACAATTGCCCGCGTATCCACATCGCTGATGGAAACAATATTATTTTCTTCAAAATATTGTTGTAAACTTTTTTGCGCTCTTGGGCGTGAGTAACCGCTGTTAAATTTTTTGCAGATCATGCCGGCAATTTTTACGCTGCTGCTTTCAACTTCATTTTCTTCAATACCGTAATTGCCAACGTGCGGCGTGGCCATTACAATTATTTGTCCGTAATACGAGGGATCGGTAAAAATTTCCTGATAGCCGGTCATACCGGTATTAAAACAAATTTCGCCGGCTGTTGTACCAATTTTTCCGGCTGCTTTTCCGGTAAATACTTTTCCGTCCTGTAATAATAAAATGGCGTTGCGCCTTGGGGAATATTTTAAATGCATGTTTTTTTTAGATTCTATCTAAAACTCAAAATTGCAATTAATTTTTCAAGTCAAAGGGACTTGTTAATTGATTTTTAAAACTTACAGCAAGCTTAAAGGAGCCACGAATTACACTAATATTCACTAATCGATTAGTGTATTATAACATTAGTTTGTGTTAATTCGTGTAATTAGTGTCTAAAAAGGGAAATCCTTATTTTGAAGGAACAAAACTGTTAATAAATTTGAAAACGGAGAAATGAGAAGGAGACTCTGTTTCTTCGATCTCTGAATTTTGAGTTTGTGATTTTAGCTCATCTAAATTAATGCCTGTAGAAGCGTTTGCCGTTTGCCCTGAGAAAATATTTGTTACATCAAACTTGAAAAAAGCCACAGTAAATACAACAAATAGCGCAATCACAAATATGGATAATTTTATGTAAGACTTTTTTAGCATTTTTACATGTCAAATTTAGAATTTATTTACTGCAATTACCAAATTTTAGGCTTAAAGTTAAAGTAAGGTTAACACTAAAACCGTTTTAGCCTTACTTAGAGCCTAATTTTTTTGAAGCCTGCTGTCTTTGTTTAGCCATTTCGGCCAATTTTGCCTGAAAACCCGAAACTTTAACCGGCTTTTTCATATTAGCCTCTAACTGGCCTCTTATTTTTGCATCGCTTATAACCTTTTTCATGATCCAGTTTTGCAAGAACGTAACCATGTTCGCCAAAAAATAATACCAGCTTAATCCGGCGGCATACCTGTTCATTACCGCTAAAAATATAACAGGC
>JANYBY010000196.1 GCA_025360565.1 Bacteroidota bacterium | reverse complement strand
CAACGCTACTTGTTTTTAAATCGTCATCGTCTTGCTTAGCCAATAATTTTGCTAATTCTTCATCCGATATTTTTTCAACACTGTTTCCTTTTATTCTCGAAACAATGGCAGTTTTAATTCCTTCTCCTCTAAACTCATCTCTTCTCTTAATAGCGGTTTTTACTTTTCTGTATTCGCCCGCTATATAAACTACAGTTGTTCCATCATCAAGCGTTAACGATTTAATATCGCCAATGCTTAATAAAAATGCCATTTCATCCGTTGGTATATTACCATTATATCTTACCAATTCAACCGTGAACATATCGCGTTTACTGCCCAATTTTGTACTTTTCTTATCCAGCTCTAAGGCGTTGCCTACATATTCTTCCTTTACATCATTACCGGTTGTATCGTTATTAAAGCGCGCGTACCATTCTTTCCAATAATCGTCGGTTTGCCCTACTCCTTTTTCATTCACCGGGGTTCCTTTAGCAGTAGCCAATTCATCGTCTCTGTAATTTGGCACGCCATCCTGATCGTCGTCAAGGGGACAACCGTTAGCATCTACTTTTACACCTTCAGGTGTTCCTTGACAATTATCTTTAAGGTCTGTTACACCATCTTTATCTGTATCTTCTGCCTCAAAGGCAAGCCAATACTTATCGCCCAAAGTATCTTTATGCAATTTTTGTTTTTGGCGGGGTTTTGATACCAGATCATATTGCAGGGCAATTGAAGTATAAACAAAATTATCCTTGCGTTTAGTCGTGGCGCCGTTACCTGAGCTATAATCTGAAAAGCCCGACAAATGTTTTGTAGCGGTAAAAAACATCTGGAAATTTAATTTAAGATCTACCCTATCTGTAACTTTTGCAACAGCGCCCATGCCAACCGGAAATGCAACAGCGGCTTCAAAGTATTTTCCAAATCCATCTTTATTTCTTTCACGCACATCGGTTTCATAACTATAATCGCGTTTGATATCTTTCGCGAATTGCGCGTCGGGAGCGCCTTCCGCCTTATCCTTAATGCTACCATCACTCCAATAATTATAGGTAGTTCCGTTTGCATCTTTAAGATCTGTTTTACTTAAAAATTCAAAACCGCTAACACCAAAACTTATATAAGGCCGAACAAAATATCGGTCGGGAATAAAATTTCCGAAATCGTACATTAAATTTAATCCGCCGGATCTAATTTCAGCCTGAAAATTTTCATGACGGTTATCCTGATTTTCCTGGGCTCCGATTTGCCCAACCATAAAATTAAAATTTAGTTGTAGGTAACGTGTTAAGCGCTGCGAAATATTTAGATCAAATGCCGGCCGCGAAGTTAAGAGCGATTGAAAATGTTTTTTTTCTGCCCCGCCCCAATAACTCAGTCGACCCACACCTAATGCAATTTTCGGGCGTAACTTTTGATCGGCGTTATTAGTGGTATCATTTGCTCCATCGCTTCTATCGTAAAACGGATCGTATGCTCTGTATAAACTTGGCCCATTAACGGTTGATGTAGGTATTACCTGCGGGTTTAAAATATTAAATAATGAATCACCTATTTTTTCGGGGCCTTTGTAATTTGAAAAAGGAGGCTTTTCGTTTTGATAATATTTTAAGAGGTCTTCGGGACTTAACTTGTCAAGCGAGTCGGGAGGTATAACGATCCCTTTTTTACTTTTTTTCTTTGGTTTAACAGACGAGGTATCCTTCTGAGCTTGTACAGATATTGAAACTAAAAATAGAAATAAAAGTATTAGTTTCCGCATATAGGTTTAACGAGTAAAGATAATGAAAAAAATCTATTTAAACCACTTTTGGTTGCTTATCATTAAAGCTTCCTGAACGGTTATTCGTTTACCGGTATTATATGCAACTACAAAGGCCGATGCTACTTTGTTATTATTACGCATTTTTTCTCTATGATCTCTTGCATTTTTGTATTCAGGATGCGCGCCAACCATAAATTTAGAAAAGCCACCGGTCATTTCGCTGTTTATTTTTTCTGAGATCCTGAATATTCTTGCTAAACGTTGGCCGCTAACCGCACTGTTTGTAAAAGCACCAATTTGAACCATGTATTTTACATTTCCTTCGTTTTTTGGAAGCGTTTCAATTGGGGTTTCAGTTTTGGTTTCAACCGGTGTGGTATTGGTACTTACTGCCACTGTATTTGTAGTTTCGGGTGTAACGGTGTTAGTTGTTTCAGGTGTTACCGTATTTGTTGTTTCGGGCGTAATTGTTTTGGTAGTTTCAGGTGTTATAGTATTCGTGTTGGCAACGGGTTCACTGCCGCTAACGGTAATTGTTTCGGCAGGCAAAAGATATTTTTTACTTTGATTTTCCTCCAAATACGAATACTCTCCGTTCAGGAAAATAGATTTATTTACGCCGGTTAAAATGTACGACAATTCCAACTCTTCTTTTTCGGGGACAGCCACCCAAACAAATTTTATTTTTCCGTCAGATACCGAAAACGAAGCGCCTTCGGTCTTTCCCGCTTTCGCGTTAATGTCTGCGGGAACATCATCGCTGTAACGCGCAAATCCTTTAGTTAAACCTTTGTTTACTTTTAAGTGAATAATATATTCGCCTTCCACATTTCCTCTTTCAATTGTACGCGCTACTTTAATATTTCCAACAGGTTCAGCGTTTGCATTTGGTGTTGTGACTGATCCTGTAATTGGCGTTTCGGAATTTGTATTACTGGTTGTTGTATTTGTTGGGGTTGAAGTATCCGTGTTAGTTCCGGTACTCGCGGTTGGCGTAGCATTGGCCGTTGCGTCTGCACTGAAATTAATTTCAACGGGATTCATTTCAAGGCGAAGCT
>JANYBY010000133.1 GCA_025360565.1 Bacteroidota bacterium | reverse complement strand
ATGGTGGCCATCATGGCTTTAATGGAATCTCCTGCAATTATAATGGGTTTGATATTGATGTCAATTTTTAATAAAGAAGATACAGATAAAGTTAAGCCGCTTTCGGTGGTAAAACATTCGCTCACAAACGGAAGCGTACTTCTAATTCTGGGTAGTTTAATAATTGGCTTATTAGCAAATGCAAAACAAGCAGAAGGCATTAAACCTTTTACAAATGATATTTTTAAAGGCTTCTTGGCCATCTTTCTTTTAGATATGGGAATTGTAAGTGGAAAAAAATTAAGTTCGTTTACCAATAACGGATTTTTTCCTTTAATTTTCGCAATCGTTATTCCACTAATCAATGGCTGTGTAGTTGCATACCTAAGTTCATTTGTTACTCATGATGTTGCTAACCGATTTATATTTACGGTTTTAGCGGCGAGTGCTTCATATATTGCTGTTCCTGCTGCTATGAAAATCGCTGTCCCAAGAGCAAATCCGGGGCTATTTCTGCCTATGGCATTAGCTGTTACTTTCCCATTAAATATTACAATTGGAATGCCTCTATACCTATCATTAATTAACTAAAACCAAAATATCATAAAATGAAAAAAACAATTTATTTTTTTGCCCTTACGGCAATGCTAATTAGTCAAGCGAAAGTAGAAGCACAAGTGAGTGCTGATAGTGCAATAACGAAGTTAAAAGAAGGTAATGAACGTTTTATTAAAGGAAAAAACTTGCATCCTAATCAGGATTTTGAAAGAATAAAAGAAGTTGCAAATGGACAAAAACCATTCGCTATTATAGTTGGATGCTCTGATTCCAGAGTACCTAACGAAATTATTTTTGATCAGGGAATTGGTGATTTATTTATTGTCAGAACTGCGGGTCAAGTTTCCAGTTATGCTTCTTGGGGAAGTATAGAGTTTGGTAATGCTGTTTTGGGAGCAAAACTAATAATTGTTTTGGGACATACTAGTTGCGGAGCAGTAGCTGCTGCATGCAAAATACCTGATGTGCCGGGCCACATAGTTACACTTATAAATGCCATTAAACCAGCAGCAGAAATGGCTAAAAACATCCCGGGAGATTTAATTGAAAATGCCGTTAAAATAAATGTGGCGATTGAAGTAAAGCAGCTACAGTCACTAGAGCCTGTATTAACAAAAGCAATTAAAAATGGGTCTGTAAAAATTGTTGGCGCTGTTTACAATTTATCGACAGGGCAAGTGGAGTTTTTACCAGAAAATTATTTAGAAACAATTAAAAATTAAGATAATAAATCCTCATTAAAGCATACTAATTGGACAATATATAACAATTTTATGCTCGGAGTATTCGCAAAAAACATAAAAGAATTAATTAAACTGTATCGGATCTTTAACGCTGAGTATATGGCCTGGCGTGAAAATAATGATTTATGAAACTAACAACCGCCAAATGCTAAACCTCATCAAAAAAGAATTTGAAAAACTGCGCGAAGAATTACCGCTGAAAAAATCTGCCACAAAAAATTATACCAAAGTTAAAAAGGCAGACAAGAAATAAAATTTAGCGCCAACCTTTTCACAAACCTTCAAGGCTCAATAATTTTTCCCCTCAAAGGGGTGAAGATACTTTTTTATTCTTGGTGTAACTTAGCACCTGTGAAAAAGACAATTATATTTCTTTTATTTTTTATTTGTGCACAGAACATTTTTTCACAAAATAGAAATGTAAATGCTGTGCGCACAAGTATTGCTCCTAAAATTGACGGTATATTAAACGATTCGTGTTGGGATTTGGCAGAGGTTGCCACCGATTTTATTCAGCGCGATCTACATCCGGGTTTGCCATCGCAACAAAAAACCGATGTAAAAATTTTATACGATGATGTCGCCATTTATGTTTCGGCGAATTTACATGATAACGCTCCCGACAGTATTTTGCGCGAATTAAGCACACGAGATAATGAAGCCAACGCCGAATTATTCGGTTTATTTTTTGATACTTATAACGATGATATTAATGCTTATGGCTTTTTTGTTACTTCGGCAGGCACCCAAATTGACGCGCGTTACAGCGCCGACGGACAAGACTTTGATTGGAATGCCGTTTGGGTAAGCTCTGTAAAAATTCACGAAACCGGATGGGCTGTAGAGATGAGAATTCCTTATTCCGCTTTGCGTTTCAGCGAAAAAGAAATACAAGCCTGGGGCTTTAATATTATTCGCAAAGTGCGGCGCCTGCGCGAAAATTCTTTCTGGAATCCCATTGATCCTAAAATTGGTGCTTTGGTAAGGCAATTCGGAGATCTGAGCGGATTAAAAAATATTAAACCGCCTGTGCGATTATCTTTTACTCCTTACGTTGCCGGAATATTAAATCATTTTCCTTACAACGATCCCAACATAAAAAATTTGAACACAAGTTTTAGCGGCGGCATGGATGTAAAATATGGGCTATCGGATGCTTTTACTTTGGATATGACGCTGGTGCCGGATTTTAGCCAGGTGCAATCCGATAATCAGGTTTTAAATCTTACCAATTTTGAAGTTCAGTTTCAGGAACGGCGCCCGTTTTTTACCGAGGGCACCGAGTTGTTTAATAAAGGAGGTTTATTTTATTCGCGCCGCGTTGGCGGCACACCCATTGGCTATAACGCGGTTTACTCACAATTGCAAGCGGGCGAAAAAGTAATTAAAAATCCATCGCAAACACAATTGCTTAACGCAACAAAATTATCGGGCCGCACACCCGGAAAATTAGGTATTGGCGTTTTTAATGCATTGGCAAATAAAGCATACGCCACCGTGCAGGATAGTTTAGGCAATACGCGAACAGTGTTAACCGCCCCTGTAACTAATTACAACATTATTGTATTAGATCAGGCTTTAAAAAATAATTCGTCCGTAAATTTTATTAATACAAATGTTACGCGCGATGGACACTATTATGACGCCAATGTTACCGGCGCGGGTTTCAGGCTGAATAATAAAAAGAACATGTACACCATTGGCGGATCGGGTGCGGTAAGCGCAAAATTATTTCCCGACAGCGCAAATCCTTATGTTGGTTACAAAACTAATTTAGATTTTGGAAAGAACGGCGGTAATTTCAGATGGAATGTGTATGGTTATATTAATTCGAATAAATTTAATCCGAACGATCTCGGAATTTTAATTTTAAGCAATAATGCGGAAGTAGGAACAAATTTTCAGTACAACATTTACAAACCTTTTTGGAAAGTAAATACGTTTTACAACAGCATTTTATTCTCGTATCAGCGAATATATGTGCCGAGCGCGTTTTGGAATTTTGGAATTTACGGAAAACACACTACCACTTTTACTAAAAATTATTTTACCGCCGGCATCAATTACGGAATTGAACCCATTATTACTTACGATTATTATGAAGCAAGGATCCCGGGCAGGTTTTACACCTTTCCCATTAATTATAATTATGGCGGATTTATTTCGAGCGATTACCGCAAGCCTTTTGCTTTGGATGTATTCAGTAATTATAATCCGTTCGTAGAAAATAACCGCCGTGCTTTTAGTGTAACAGTTTCGCCAAGGTACAGGGTTAATAACCGTTTGTCGTTTATTTATGAAGTGAGTGATAATATTAAAAGGGATGATATTGGTTTTGTGAATTACAATTCCGGCACAGATACCATTACATTTGGAAGGCGCAACCTGGAGACCGTTAGTAATATTCTATCGAGCGTTTATAAATTCACCAATAAAATGTCGTTGTCTTTTCGGTTAAGGCATTATTGGTCAAAAGCGCATTACCAGCAATATTACACTTTGCAGAGAGACGGGCTCTTAAATCCATCTCCCGCTTACCCTAACGATCACAACGTAAATTTTAACGCGTTTAATATCGACATGGTTTATTTTTGGCAATTTGCCCCGGGGAGTGAATTAAACATTGTTTGGAAGAACTCTTTGTTGAAACGCGAAACCGAAATTAATAACGATTACTATTCAAACTTTAAGGGCTCGCTTAATTCGCCGCAAAATAATATGATCTCCGTTAAAGTATTGTATTATCTGGATTACGCTTATTTAAAAAGAGCGTTTAAGAGATCGGTTTAATAATTGGTCATCTCTTAAAATGTTTAGTTTTATTTTATTTGGGCGCCATCTCGCGCTTTCACTTCAAGCCCCGCGGTCTTTTGCTGTGTTGCTATGGCTGCGGTGGCTTCCTGCGGTCGCCTCCCTGCCTTGCCGGTAGGCAGGCTCGCCCAAGCAACCCAACGCAAAATTCTTGCGGGGGCTTTCCGTTCAATCGCGGGCGCGGCATTAGGCCGAATTTAAGGTTGAAAAAACTGCTCAATTTTTAAGTTTTTCTACACTTTTTGGCAAATTTTTATTTCCCTATTTTTTAAATAGAACTAAAAAAGTTTATAGAAAATTTGATGAACAACAAATTACTGCTTTTTACTCGGTTCTTTTTTTGGCGAATTTTGAATGGTGTCTTTATTGGTTTTAGAACCACCATATGTCGGGGCATCATACATTACTTTACCCATGCAGCTGGTTGTAAAGGTCATTAGTCCCGAAACCATTGCCAGTAAAGCTATGCGAAGAGGTGTAATATTTATTTTGCCTGAAACAAATTCGCGAAATTTAAATAAAAAACTTTCGAAAACATTTTGTTTTCTTATTTGAAAATTTTTTACTCTTCCGCAAACGTTCTCGCTTTTATGCTCTTTAAAATAATTGATCAACTGCTTTTGATCCATTTGTGTAAAATCAACAACCACTTTTTGGCAAGAGCCGCAATAACGCCCGTTGCCATGCTTATGCATTTTACTGAAATTTTGGTGACAAGGCGAAGTAATTTGCATGAGAATGATTTTGGTAAATTAAAGATACCGAAAATAAACCCGAACTAAAAAGTAAAAAATGTTAATGAGGAACTTGATCAAAAGGGTGGCCAAGAAGATTACAAATAACACAAAGTCGTGGCGAACTTTGTGTTAAACTTAGTGGTCTTTGTGGTTAGATTTTAATTGAAGATCATTGTACACTGAGGAACTATTGTTTTCCTGATGATTTATGTGCCACATGTTTCACACACAAGTCGCTAAGAACACAATGACACAGTTTCCCCTTGTGATCCTTGCCTTTTTTCTTGGCCTTTATTTTGTATTCTTTAAAGCAGATCATTTGCTAAATTTGCTAATTCACTTCGTTCGCCTTTTTCTAAAGTAATGTGCGCGTATAAAGGCTGCCCCTTTACTTTTTCAATTAAATAACTTAGTCCATTACTTTGAGCATCCAAATAAGGTGTGTCGATCTGATGCACATCGCCTGTAAAAACAATTTTGGTATTTTCTCCCGCGCGTGTTATAATTGTTTTTACTTCGTGCGGCGTTAAATTCTGTGCTTCGTCAACAATAAAAAACACATTGCTTAAACTGCGGCCGCGAATATACGCTAAAGGACAAACCACTAATTTTTGCGACTCAACCATTTCCGCTATTTGTTTATGCTCTTTATCTTTTTCGCTGAATTGGCTACGTATAAATTTTAAATTATCCCACAATGGTTCCATGTATGGATTTAATTTACTGTTAACATCGCCGGGTAAATAACCAATATCTTTATTGCTTAATGGCACAATAGGGCGAGCTAAATAAATTTGATGATAATTTCTTCTGAGCTCCAAAGCCCCGGCTAACGACAATAATGTTTTTCCTGTACCCGCAACACCCTGAATACTCACCAATCTAATTTCAGGGTTCATAATGGCATCTAACGCGAAAGACTGCTCGGCATTTTTTGGAATAACACCAAACGCCGCAGTTTTTATTACACGGCGCAAAGTATCATCTTCCTGATTATACCTTGATAAAACACTTTGCGAACCGTTCTTTAAAATATAATAATGGTTTGGCAACGATTTTGCTTTTTTGAAAACAGATGTCGCTTTGCAATGCCCTTGATTGTAAATAGAAGTAATATTGGCCGCGTCTACTTTTTCAATTTCAGTTCTACCGGTGTAAAGTTCATCAATGGTTTTTATTTTTCCGGTTTCGTAATCTTCGGCATGTAAACTTAAACTCTTGGCTTTAATACGAAGGTTAATATCTTTTGTCACCAGAATTACTTTTCGGCCGGGATTATTTTCGGCGGTATATAAAGCGCAATTTAAAATACGATGATCTGCTTTTCTGTCGTCAAAAATTTTCTCGGCATTCACTTTAGAAGAGCTATTCATCTCTATTTTAAACTTTCCTCTGGATGGTCCGTTCAAAGCGGTCCAATCCTGTAAAGAATTTTTACCGCTTGCTTTATCAACAAAACGTGTAAACTCACGAGCCGCGAAATTTTTAGTGTCGTTTCCTTTCTTAAAATTATCGAGCTCTTCTAATACAGTTATCGGGATGACCACATCATGTTCAGCAAAATTTTTGATGGCTGTGTGATCGTAAATAATTACAGAGGTATCTAACACAAAAATTTTCCTGCCGTCGATACTTGTCTTCTTAGGTTTTAAAGGCATAACTATTTTAAATAACTGAAAGTAAAACTATACATACAAAATCCATATTTTAACCTTCTCTAAAATTGATTTGAACAAACAATTGTTTATTTACCTAAATTTTTAGAATATGATTTTTTTAGTTAAAATTTGGCGCTTTCAATTGTTTGTAATACATTAGTTAAAGTATTCCCGATCATAAAAATCGCTTCTCAATACTAAGCAAAGGATTTTTTATGCATTCGGGAATTGACCATATAATTTAAAAAAAATGAAAAAAATTTACATTGTTTTATTATGCCTTTTTTGTATCACATCGGCATACAGTACCTGCGTGTTATACCCTGTAAGCCTTAACAATCGCGTAACTAACAGCTCCCTGATAATTGAAGGAACCGTTATATCAAAACAATCGTTTTGGAACGCGGCCAACAATTACATTTATACTTCTAACCTCGTTAGTGTTACGCAAATGATCAAAGGCGCTGTTGTAAGCAACTTTGTAGAGATCATTACTGATGGTGGAGAAATAGCATTTACTAAACAAGTGGTTGAGCCGGCACTTCAATTGGAGATAGGGCAAAAAGGCGTATTTATGGTCAATTCATTTAACCAGCCTGCCCATTTCGGTTATCCTGTTTTTCAAACATATGCAGACGAACAAGGATTTATTGTATTTAATTCTGATGGCACCGCAAGCGAACCTTTTAAAAAATATTCTTCGGCTAACGGCGAGTTAAAAACTGATCTTCAAAATGAATTAGAAATAAGCATCCCATTTTTTAACGCACCTAATGTTCCAATAAATTTGATGGCACCGCCACCACCCGCAGTTACCGCCATTAGTCCTTTGATCATTACAGCCGGTACCGCCAGTCAGTTAACAATTACGGGAACCGCGTTTGGCGCGTTGCAAGGCACAAACACTGTTTTGTTTAAGAATGCAGATAATGGAGGTGCTACAAATATTACACCACATACATCACAATATGTTTCATGGAGTAATACGCAAATAGTGGTAGAAGTGCCTTCTATTACGGGTTTAAGTGGCCAAGCAGGTACAGGCCAGGTTACAGTAAGTATTGGAGGGGTTGCAAATGTAAGCGCTCAAACTTTAACTATTCAATACGGCCATATTAACGTGAGTTTTGCAAGCACACTCACTCCACAGATCTTTAATACACGTCATCACGCTTTAAATGGTTTGGGCGGAATAACCTGGAAAATGTTTACGGGTTTTGACGCGATGGCTGCTCCTAAAGCAGATTTTTTGACGACGTTAGCGCAATGGCGTTGTGCAACATTTATAAATTGGACGGTTGGTGCTACCACTGCCGTAAATTCAATTGGTCTTGATGGAACAAATGTTGTTCGATTTGATATTGCAGCCGAATTACCGGTTGGTGTTCTTGGCAGATGCTCTTCTTATTTTGGAGGATGTTTTGCCGGGCCAACTATGAATTGGCATATTACCGAATTAGATATTTGTTTTGACGATGCTCCACCGATCGCAGGAGGCTGGCAATACGGCCCCGGGCCGGTGCTGCTTACACAATATGATTTTGCGTCCGTCTCTTTGCATGAACTTGGGCATGGACATCAACTCAGCCATGTTATCAATCCCCTGGATGTAATGCATTATGCACTTTCAAACGGACAAAATAACAGCGTATTAAATGTAGATGATATTGCAGGCGGAGTTGCGGTAATGACTAGAAATACTTCGGGTGCTGTTTGCGGAAATACTGTTATGGTTGCTTTAAATGCAGGAAATTGCGCACTTGCTCCTACCGCTTCATTTAATATTGTAAGCCCGGTTTGTACAGGAGCAACTGTGTCCTTGAATGATCTTTCTACTAACACCCCAACAGCATGGGTGTGGACAATGACCGGAGGTGTTCCTCCTGCCTCTGCATCACAGAATACTTCAACATCTTATAGCGCACCGGGCATTTATACAATTACATTGGTTGCTTCAAATGGTTCAGGAACTTCCGCGCCGTTTTCGCAAACTATTCAGGTTGTTGCAACCCCAACAGTTGCCGCAAGTAATGCAACTATTTGCAGCGGCACCTCTACTGTATTAACAGCAAGTGGAGCGGTAACGTATACATGGAATCCAGGAGCATTGGTTGGCGCAACACAAACGCTTAGTCCCGGAGGTACAACACCTTATACCATCACCGGATCGAACGGAACATGTACCGCAATAAAAACAATTACCATAAACGTAAATCCATCGCCAACTGTTTCAGCAAGCAACGCCACTATTTGCAGCGGAAGCTCTACTGTACTTACAGCGAGCGGCGCAACAAGTTATACTTGGAATCCGGGCGCATTAACCGGTGCAACGCAAACACTTAGCCCTGGTAGCACAACGCCATATACAATTACAGGATCGAACGGAACTTGTACCTCAATTACAAACATTACAATTAATGTAAATACTACACCAACAGTTAGCGCAAGTAACGCAACCATTTGCAGCGGAACCTCAACTGTGATCACGGCAAGCGGCGCTACATCTTATACCTGGAACCCCGGCGGATTAACAGGAGCAACACAAACGCTGAGTCCGCCTACAACAACCGTGTACACAATTATTGGCGCTAACGGAAGTTGTACTTCTAGTATTTCAAGAACAGTAACTGTAAACGCTACACCAACGCTTGCGGTAAGCAACGCTACTATTTGTGCAGGAAGTTCAACAGTACTAACAGCATCAGGCGCAGCATCATTCACCTGGAACCCCGGCGGTTTAACAGGAGCCACTCAAACATTGAGTCCGCCTACAACAACTGTGTACACAATTATTGGTTCAAGTGGAACGTGTACGTCAAGTATTAATGCGACTGTAAACGTAAACGCTACACCAACTTTAGCGGCAAGTAACGCAACTATTTGTAGTGGAAATTCTACTATAATCACTGCTTCGGGAGCAGCATCTTTTACCTGGAACCCCGGTGGATTAACAGGCGCAACACAAACGCTGAGTCCGCCAACAACAACTGTGTACACAATTATTGGCGCTAACGGAAGTTGTACCTCAAGTATTTCAAGAACAGTAACTGTAAATGCTACACCAACTCTTGCAGCAAGCAACGCAACAATTTGCAGCGGAAGCTCTACTGTTATTACAGCATCGGGTGCAGCATCTTTTACATGGAATCCCGGAGCTTTAACCGGAGCAACACAAACGCTGAGTCCGCCAACAACAACGATTTACACAATTATTGGCGCAAGCGGAACGTGTACATCAAGTATTAATGTCACGGTGAATGTAAATGCTACGCCAACTGTTGCCGCAAGTAATGCAACTATTTGTAGCGGAAGCTCTACTGTAATAACCGCGTCGGGAGCAGTAACTTATACATGGAACCCGGGTGCATTAACAGGGGCTACACAAACTTTGAGTCCGCCAACAACCACTGTTTACACAATTATTGGCGCTAACGGTTCATGTACTTCCAGTATCTCAAATACGGTAACTGTAAATTCAACACCAACTGTTGCGGCAAGCAACGCAACTATTTGCAGCGGCAATTCAACTGTGATCACTGCAAGCGGTGCGGCATCTTTTACATGGAATCCGGGAGCTTTAACCGGAGCTACACAAACATTGAGTCCGCCAACAACCACTGTTTACACAATTATTGGCGCTAACGGAACTTGTACTTCAAGTATTTCGAGAACAGTAACTGTAAATGCTACACCAACTGTTAGCGCGAGCAATGCAACTATTTGTGCAGGAAATTCAACTGTAATTACAGCAATTGGCGCGGTAAGTTATACCTGGAACCCAGGTGCATTAACAGGTGCAACCCAAACACTCAATCCGATCACTACTACCACTTATGTAATCACAGGATCAAACGGAATTTGCTCTACAACAAGTGCAATTACCGTAAACGTAAATACTACACCGACACTTTCTGTGAGCAACGCAACTATTTGCAGCGGCAGTTCAACGGTACTTACTGTAAGTGGCGCGGCAAGTTATACCTGGAATCCGGGAGCTTTAAGCGGCGCAACACAAACACTTAGTCCTATTGTTACAACAACATACAACATCATTGGTGCTAACGGAACCTGTACGAGCAATATTTCAAATACCATTACAGTAAATACAACGCCAACGATCACTGTTTCAAGCGGAAGTGTTTGCAGCGGTAACTCAACTACATTAAACGCAATCGGAGGAACATCATATACCTGGAATCCGGGAGCATTAACAGGCGCAACACAAACATTGAGTCCGGGAAGCACCACGGTTTATACGGTAACCGGAACTAACGGTTCGTGTACTGCCACCTCTAACGGCACATTAAATGTAACAGCTACGCCTACCCTTTCAGTTAATAACGCCACCACCTGCAGCGGGGTAACCACAACACTAACGGCAAACGGAGCCACCTCTTATACCTGGAATCCGGGAGCATTGGCGGGTTCAAGTCAAACCTTTAATCCAATAGTAACAACAACATACACTGTTACCGGAGACAATGGTGGCGGATGCATATCTTCATCAAACGCAACCATATTTATTGCGAGTACACTTTCTGTTGGTTTATCAGCTTCCCAAAATACCATTTGCGAAGGAGGTACAACTACTATTACAGCATCGGGAGCAAACAATTATACATTTAACCCTGGTGGAATATTTACCAATCCTGCTGCGTTCAGTCCAACCATTACCACAACTTACACGGTTGACGGGCTTTCGGCGGGTTGTGCCGGAAATTCGGTAATTACAATTACGGTTGTTGTTTGTACCGGGATAGTGAATGTAACTAACGAGGAGGAATTGTTATTGTATCCAAATCCTACTCAGGGATGGTTCAATATCAGATCAACGAGATCTTTCTCAGGTAAAATAACTGTATTCAATAATATCGGACAGTTGATTATGACAAAAGATGTGAATGAAAAAGAATCGATACAATTAAATCTGACCGATTACGCGAAAGGTGTTTATCTGATCAAACTATCATCGCCTAAAACACACGAAAGATTTATTAAATTAATAAGGGATTAATTATTATTTTCTTGATATAAGAAAGGAGCTTCGGCTCCTTTTTTTATTTGCTCTCTATTATAAATGTGCTTTATTCTTCAGTTTATCGCAAGAAAGCTTATTTAGAGCGAATAATTTGAAGTTAATTAACTTTTTTGTACATTAGACATTCAATATTAAAACACATGAAGAAAATCTATCTATTCCTTGCGGCATTTTTTATTTTAAATTCTGCACACAGCCAATGTATGCTTTATCCTGTATCACTTCAATCAAGGATAAACACTAGTTCAACTTTAATTGAAGGAAAAGTTATTTCATCCAGATCTTTTTGGAATACACAGCATACTTATATTTTTACTTCAAACCTGGTACATGTTACGCAAGTAATAAGAGGTGTTGTAAATTCAAATTTTATTGAGGTAGTTACCGATGGCGGTACTGTTGAGATGACGAAACAAATTGTTGAACCCGCTTTAGAATTAAAAGCAAATGATGAAGGTGTATTTATTTTAAATCCGTTCATTGTTGAATCGCAATACGGGTATCCGGTTTTTCAAACCAACGCCGATCAACAAGGCTTTATTAAATTTAATTTCAATGAAGATAAAGCGTATGAACCATTTAAAAAATACAGTTCAATTAACGGTGAATTAAAAAGCGCTTTAGAAACTATCATTGGCCGTTCCATTTCAATGTTCAATGATCCGAATATTTCAGGCAAAACCGGTTCGCAAAATTCTATCGCTTCTATTTCAAGTATCGTTCCCGCTTCTATCTCGGCCGGCACACAAAGTATAATAACCATTAACGGAGCTGCATTTGGGGCCACACAAGGGGCCTCGATCGTTGAATTTAAAAATGCTGATGATGGTGGTGCAACTTTTATTCAACCACACGCTTCGCAGTATGTTTCATGGAGCAATACGGCTATACAAGTTATTGTACCAACAAAAGCAGGAACCGCTGGAACCGCTGGAACCGGACAAGTAAGAGTAACCGTTGCAGGCAGCCCCACACTTAGTCCGCAGCCTTTAACAGTTACTTATGGTCAATTAAACGTTTATTCATCAAATACAGTTACAACTCAACAAGTTTTTAATACGCGCCACGTAAGTTTAAATGGTAATGGTGGTATTACCTGGCAAATGTTTACAGGGTTTGATGGGAACGCACTTGCAAAAGCTTCTTTTATAAGAGCCTTTAATACCTGGAGATGCGCTACTAATATTAACTGGCAGCTTGGCCTTACAGTGGCTACAAATACTATCGCTGCCGATAATATTAACGTTATCAGGTTTGATGTGGGTGCCGAATTACCGGCTGGTGTTTTAGGAAGATGTACCAGTTATTTTAACGGTTGCTTTTTTGGCCCTACACTTTACTTTTTTGTTTCTGAATTAGATATTGCTTTTGATGATGCTACAGGTTGGGAGTATGGTCCTGCATTTCCGGTAGGGGGGCTATTCGATTTTGAATCGGTTGCTTTACATGAGTTGGGGCATGGCCATCAGGAATCGCATGTAATAGACCCTACCGATGTTATGCATTGGTCAATTGCACCTAACACTTATAACAGATCATTGATCGCAAATGACCAGAACAACGGCGTTAATGTAATGAACCGTAATTTATCGGGCGGTGTTTGCGGGCAAGGAGTTATGATCGCGATCTCACCCGCATCATGTAGTTTAACAGCGCCAACATCAAGTTTTAATGTTGCAAGTCCTGTTTGTGCCAATTCAAATGTTACACTTAACAGTTCTGCTTCGGGCGGACCAACAAATTGGAATTGGGTTATGACGAGCGGTGTGCCTAACACTTCCACTTTACAAAACACAAGTACCACTTATGCCGGCCCGGGCACTTATACAATTACACTTACAACCAGTAATGGCATAGGCACTTCGGCTCCGTATTCAAAAACTGTTTCGGTAATAGCGGCACCAACCATTGCGGTTACATCGGGCAGTATCTGTCTCGGAGGTTCGGTAACCCTCACAGCAAATGGTGCAACCTCTTACACTTGGTTTCCGGGTGGCTTAACCGGTAGCGTTCAGTCTTTAAGCCCTCCTAACAATCAAAATTATTCTGTTATTGGAAGTAACGGTACTTGTACAAATGTTTCGGTTGGAACAGTTACAGTTGTGCAAACCCCTACACTCAGCGGTTCGTTAACCAACACCATTATTTGCGTTGGCGAAACTACTACGATTACCGCTGTAGGCGCAACAAATTATACAATTAATCCCGGTGGCATTGTTACAAATCCTTCTCCGATCAGTCCAACAGTTACAACAACTTATACTGTATTAGGGCAAACACAAGGTTGCGCCGGAAACCCTGCTGTAGTAACACTTACAGTAAACCTTTGCACAGGCGCTAACGCTTTAAAAAATACGCTTGAAGAAATAAAAATTTACCCTAACCCTACACAAGGCGCAGTAACAATTGATTTTGACGGAACTTATTCAGGAAAATTAAGTTTGTTTAATTCATTAGGCCAAATGCTGATGAGCAAAACGATTGACGTTAAGGAAAACGCGATGATCGATCTAAGTGAATTTTCGAAAGGAATTTATATCATCAGATTATCATCCGGTAAAAACAATAACAGTTATATTAAAGTGGTGAGAGATTAAAGTTCGCCAAAATAAAAAGCCCCGTCAGGTATAACCGAGACGGGGCTTTTTTTATAAATAAATTATTGAGCTTCCATTTTTTTAGAGTTGCGTTTTCGCTCGTTCTCATCCAAATATATTTTTCGTAAACGAATGTGAAGCGGTGTAATTTCAACATACTCATCGCCCTGAATATATTCCATTGCTTCTTCTAAACTGAATTTTATTTTTGGAACGATACGCATTTTTTCATCTGTTCCGCTGGCGCGCATGTTTGTTAATTGTTTTTCGGTACAAATATTTACTACCAGATCATCAGGACGAATGTGTTCGCCAATGATCATGCCCGGATAAATTTCATCCCCTGCTTCCACAAAAAACTTACCTCTATCCTGTAACTTATCAATACTGTATGCTACAGCGGTACCTCTGTCTTTACTAATCAATACACCCGCTATACGGCTTGGTATTGGCCCTTTCCAGGGCTCATAAGCTTTAAAGCGATGCGCCATAATTGCTTCGCCTTGTGTTGCCGTTAAAACATTATTTCTTAAACCAATAATTCCGCGCGACGGAATTTCAAATTCAATATGTGTAAGATCGCCTTTAGGTTCCATCACCAATAAACTTCCTTTGCGCTGGGTAACCAGATCGATCACTTTGCTGGATGATTCCTGTGGCACATCAACTGTTAACACCTCAACAGGTTCGCATTTTTGTCCGTCAATTTCTTTAATAATAACCTGAGGTTGTCCTAACTGTAGTTCGTACCCCTCGCGGCGCATGGTTTCAATTAAAACCGACAAGTGTAAAATACCACGGCCAAATACAATGTAAGAATCGGGCGAACCGGTTTCTTCCACACGCATTGCAAGATTTTTTTCAAGCTCTTTAAATAAACGATCACGTAAGTGGCGAGAGGTAACATATTTTCCATCCTTGCCAAAAAACGGTGAAGTGTTAATGGTAAATAACATACTCATCGTTGGCTCATCAATATTCATCACCGGCATTCCTTCAGGGTTTTCAAAATCAGCAACGGTATCGCCTATCTCAAAACCTTCAATACCTGTAAACGCGCAAATATCTCCCGTTTCAACCTCGCTCACTTTAACTTTTCCTAAACCATCAAACACATATAATTCCTTAATGCGCGATTTTTGAATTCTACCATCACGTTTAACCACACTCACCGGCATGTTCTCTTTTATTATTCCGCGAAACACGCGGCCAACCGCGATACGGCCAATAAAGGTTGAATAATCTAACGAAGTAATTTGAATTTGTAAAGTGCCTTCGCGTTTTGGCGCAGTAGGAATTTTTTCTAAAATAGTATCTAACAAATAGGTAATATCTGTCACCGGCGTTTTCCAATCTGCGCCCATCCAGCCTTGTTTACTTGAGCCGTAAACTGTAGGAAAATCCAATTGCTCTTCGCTGGCACCAAGGTTAAAAAACAGATCAAATACAGCATCGTGCACTTCATCGGGACGGCAATTTGGTTTATCAACTTTATTAATTACCAATAAAGCTTTTTTTCCGGCCTCAATGGCTTTTTGTAAAACAAAACGTGTTTGCGGCATGGGCCCTTCAAAAGCATCCACCAAAAGAATAACGCCATCGGCCATATTCATTACACGTTCTACCTCACCTCCAAAATCGGCGTGGCCGGGGGTATCAATAATATTTATTTTTGTGCCTTTATATTTAACCGAAACGTTCTTCGCTAAAATGGTAATGCCACGTTCGCGTTCAAGATCGTTGTTATCTAAAATTAATTCTCCGGTTTGTTGATTGTCGCGAAATAAATTACAGGTGTGTAAAATTTTATCAACCAGGGTAGTTTTACCGTGGTCAACGTGGGCAATAATGGCAATGTTTCTGATAATGGACATTTGTATTTTTTAAGTCGGCAAAGATAGCGATTTTTTTAAGAAAGAACGGCACTAAATACAGTAAAACAGGGAATTATGTAAATAAAGGGTGCTAATTAAAGCGAAAAGTGGATTATTACCTTGTTTTATCCTTCTTATCACACTCTCAAATTATCGTTTTAAAATGTGGTTTTGTTACAATTATTAAAAAAGATTTGTTTATTTTGTATTTCTATGAGGTTAATTTTAAATAAAAGCATATTTATTTTTTTGTTTGTTTTGCTTTTTTTTTCGGGCACAGGGCAGGAAGATACCCTGAAGAAGAAAAAATTTTCGATCACAACCAATAAAGATTCTGCTGTTCTTTTTGCAGGTGCAAGGGTTACTGAAAAAGAAGTGGATGATGAGGTTGGAAAACTTGAAATTGGAGGATATGTGAGTACATATTATTCGCATTATACCGATGAAACCAACATTGGCGGCTTTGTGCAATTTCCAACCATGCAACCGAGGAACAATCAGTTTGGTTTGAACATGGCTTTATTATCTATGAACTACGTAAGTAAAAAAGTAAGAGGAAGCCTGAATTTGCATGTTGGCGATATTGCAGAAAGCGTTTGGCCGCAACCATATAATATGATACAGAACGCGCACGTAGGTGTAAAACTCGTAAAAGGCCTTTGGATAGATGCCGGATTTTTCAGATCCCATATTGGTTTAGAAAGTACTCAGCCAAGAGAAAACGTAACTTCCAGTATGGCTATACTTTCTTTTTTTGAACCCTATTATTTTTCAGGCGCAAAACTAACTTACCACATAAACAATAAGCTAAGTTTGCAGTTGAATGCCTTTAACTCTTTTGGCGGGTTTGTTGAAACCAACAAAAACAAAGCGCTTGGCTTCTCCGCTGTTTACGAACCAACCGAAAACATTTCAGTTACCTATAATCTTTTAACTGCCGACGAAACACCGGATAATATTCCGATCAAACACCAAAGGGTCTACAATAATATTTACGCGACCTTTAAAATAAATAAATTTAGTTTGGGAATGGAAATGAATTACGGAACACAAAGCAATACTCTTTTAACCGACACCACTAAAATGGCAATGATGTATAGCGGATTACTTGTGGCAAGATACCAGCTCTTGAAAAAAATTGCAATATACAGCCGCGGCGAATATTTTTCGGATCCAAGCGGTTTACTGAAAGAATCCGTATCAACCGGAAACTTTATTTACGGTGGCACTTTTGGTTTTGAATATAAACCTGTCAGAAATGTGTCTATTAGTTGCGAAGGAAGAGCACTGGAATCGGACAAACTGATCTTTAAAACAAACGGCTATTATTTAAACCAGCGTTACGAAGCAACCTGTTGTTTGGATATTTGGTTTTAATAAAAAGCGGTAGTATGAAAATAGGCGTAAGATTAACCGTTACTTTTTTTGTGATTGCCTGCGCAGCCATGTTGATAACAGGTTCTATTAGTTACATGAACGCGAAAAAAACGTTGAAAGCCGAATCTTTTAATAAACTTATTGCAGTACGCGAGATGAAGGCCGACCAAATTAGCGGTTATTTTGCGCAGATAAAAGATCAGCTTATCGCGTTTTCGGAAGACCCTTTCATTATTGAGGGAATGAAAAATTTAAAAAAAGGGTACTATAATATTGCCGAAGAAATAAACAAACCCGGGCAATTGACCCAATCCGCCACCAACATTAATGCCTACATCGATTCGGCTTTTATTCCTCAGCTTGAAAAGAACAGCATTTCGGTAAATCCAAAAAGTGTTTTTTCAAGAAAACCGAACACTATTTTATTGCAAGATTATTTTCTAGCATCCAACCCACATAATTTAGGAGAAAAGTATAAGCTCGATTCTATCCCCGTAAAATGTACCTACAACACAGCTCATAAAAAATATCATCCGGTCATTAAAAATTTTTTAAAACGCTTTGGGTATTACGATATTTTTTTGATCGATCCCTCAGGCTCAGTTGTTTATACGGTTTACAAAGAAACCGATTTTGCATCTTCGCTTGCCGATGGCCCTTTTAAAAACACCAATTTTGCCGAATGCTTTCACAAGGCAATAAAAATAAAAAATAAGAACGAGGCCACACTCGTTGATTTCGCTGCTTATCTTCCATCCTACAACGCGCACGCTTCATTTATAGGTTGCCCTATTTTTGACAAAGGAATTGTAATTGGCGTTTTGGCTTTTCAAATGCCCATTGATAACATTAACAACATTATGACCAATAATAAAGATTGGGCAAAAGTTGGTTTGTGCAAAACCGGTGAAACTTATATTGTGGGCGAGAATTTTACATTGCGCAATCAATCGCGTTTTTTAATTGAGGACAGCATAAATTATTTTAAAATGCTTACAAATATTGGAACGCCGCGTGCCACAATCAGTAAAATAAAAAACTTTAACAGTTCCGTTGGTTTGCAAGAGGTAAAAACTTATGGCACAAAAGAAGCCTTAACCGGAAAATCGGACGCCCTCATTTTTAATGATTACCGCGGTGTGCCTGTACTATCTGCCTTTAAGCCCTTAAATATTTTAGGTATGCATTGGGTTATTATGAGCGAAATTGACGAAGAAGAAGCCTTTAGCTCTACCGAAGAATTAAAAATGACAATTGTAAAGGCCTTCCTGTTTCTACTTTTGCTCATCTTGCTAACTTCCTACATCGTTTCTAAACAAATTACAAAGCCGCTAAAAGAATTAGAATTTGATTCGGTTGAATTATCAAAAGGAAATTTGGATGTGGATATTGGTATTATTCGTAACGATGAAATTGGTTCTTTAGCCAATAGTTTCCGTACCATGCAAACTTCTTTAAAAGGCCTTATTCATGGGCTCGAAGATAAAATTAAGGAGCGTACCGCTGAAGTAGTAAAACAGAACGATATTATTTTACACAAGCAAAAAGAGCATATAGATAGTTTAAATTACGCCAAACGTATACAGCAAACCTTACTCGCTTCCGAAAAATTTTTAGGCAAATATTTGCCGAACCATTTTTTAATGTTTAAGCCGAAAGATATTGTGAGCGGCGATTTTTACTGGGCCACCAAGAACGAAACCAAATTTTACATTGCCATATGCGATAGCACAGGGCATGGGGTACCGGGGGCTTTTATGAGTTTGCTGAATATGGCTTTTTTGAATGAAGCCATTAATCAAAAAAATATCATGGAGCCCAACGATATTTTGAACTATGTGCGCGAACGACTGATCAAAAATCTTTCGAAGGATGGCGCGCAAGATGGCATGGACGGAATATTGTTGTGTATTGATCTAAAAACACGGGCCATTACTTACGCGGCCGCGCAAAACGCCCCTATTATTATTCGCAACGAAGAGGTAATAGAATGCGATGCCGATAAAATGCCGATCGGAAAAGGCATTCGCGATGAGCCTTTTAAATTATTTAACTTGGATACAAAGCCGGGTGATACCTTGGTGTTATACACCGATGGTTACGCAGATCAATTTGGCGGGCCAAAAGGAAAAAAATTAATGTACAAACCGTTAAAGGAAAAATTAAAGCTTTATAGCAAACAACCTTTGGCTGATCAAAAAGATAAATTGGAATCCTTTTTTGAAGAATGGCGCGGCGAACAAGAACAGGTCGACGACATCTGTATGCTTGGAATTAAAATTTAGAAGACTGAGGAGATCCCGAGTGAGTATAGCGAACCTCGGGATGGATGATATTTGTATGCTTTGGATCAAGATATAATTGAGAATGAATAATTGAGAATTAAAAATTATTGATACTCCAATTTTTCATTTAAAATTTACCAGCCATAACCCTTCACCACATCCACAAACAATTTTACTTTTTCTTTGTCAATATCCGGATAAAGGCCGTGGCCTAAATTGCAAATGTATTTTTGTTTGCCAAACGTTTTCAGCATTGTTTGTGTTTGGGCAATAATTGTTTTTTCGTCGGCGTACAATAAACAGGGATCTGCATTTCCTTGCAAGGTTTTATTTTCTGCTTGCTTTCTCGCGGTTAACGGATCAATGGTCCAATCTAACCCTATACTACTACAAGTTGTTTGCGCAATTTTTTCAATACCATCGTGCGCGTCTTTTGCAAAAACAGTTACCGGAACCAGAGGAGAAAGCGCATCGCATATTTGTGAAATATATTTTAGCGAAAATTCGTAAAACATTTTTTCGCTCAGTACCCCGGCCCACGAATCAAAAATTTGTAAGAGATCAGCGCCCGCGGCAACTTGTCCCTTTAAATAATTGATAGAGCTTAGCGTAATTTTTTCTAAAAGCTGATGGGCTAATTCGGGCTGTGTATATAAAAATTGTTTGGCTTTACTAAACGTTTTACTTCCGCTGCCTTCCACCATGTAAGCGAGTATGGTCCATGGTGCGCCGCAAAAACCAATTAAGGGTACACTGTTATTCAATTCTCTTTTTGTAAGCTTTAACGCTTGCATCACATAATCCAGGTCACCGGCTTCGGCAATTTTTAATTTATCAATATCCGTTTTTGAATTTATGGTATTTGGAAAACGCGGACCCTTTGCCTCAATCATTTCGTAAGGCAAACCCATGGCTTCGGGTATCACTAAAATATCGCTGAAAATAATGGCGGCATCAACCCCCAAAATAGTTACAGGTTGCACGGTAACTTCGGCGGCCAATTCAGGTGTTTTTACAAATTCAACAAAATTTTTGGCTTTGCTTCGTGTGGCACGGTACTCGGGTAACACACGGCCCGCCTGGCGCATAAGCCAAACAGGGGCACGCTCAACTTCTAATCCTTTAGCGGCGCGTAATAACAGATCGTTCTTTAACATGAAAGCAAATGTAATGCTTTTAGATATTTGTTAAGTCATTAAATTGTCATATAAACTTTGCTTAAATTTTTGTAAATTGCAGTATGAAAAAATTTACACTTTTTTTTACGGCCTTATCTTTTACGATTAATGCCCAGCAGCATTTTTGTTCAAAAGCTAAACAACATTCTGCGGCCAATCACATTGCGCACAGTGCAAGAACCTCCGCTTTGGTACCGCAAATTTCGCACGAATTAAAATACGATGTAAAATTTGTACACCTCAATTTAAATTTAGAGCGTAATACCAAATTCATCAGCGGCGGCGTTAAAACAATAGGCCTGGTTTTAAATTTACCTTTAGATACTTTTCAAACTTTATTGCACCAAAATTATACAATCGATTCTGTAAGATTTAATGGAGCCTTGTTAACATCCATCAGAAAAGACAGCATGATAAAAGTAAAAGTTCCTGTTCCCTTAGTTAGCGGTTCCACATTTACATCCATTGTGTATTATAAAGGAACAGCCCCTACAGGAGGCGCTGCAATTGGCAGCGGGTACGATAGCGGCACATCGGGCGCCTGGGGAAATCAGGTAAGCTGGAGTTTGAGCGAAAGTATTGTTGCTTACCACTGGTGGCCGTGTAAACAAATTTTAACCGACAAAATAGATTCGAGCTGGGTATTTGTTACCACCGATTCAACAAATAAAGTAGGCTCAAACGGTTTATTAAAAAATGTAGTTATTGTTGGAAATAAAAAACGTTACGAGTGGAAATCCAGAACACCCATTGATTACTATTTAATTTCGGTGGCAATCGCAAAGTATAAAGAGTACGATCTTTACGCGCACCCCATGTATTTACCCAACGATTCTATTTTAATTCAAAATTATATTTACGATAATGCCATTAATAATTTGGGATGGATCAACACGCAAAAAGTGCAGTTAAATAAAATGCCGCTGGTGTTAGAGTTTGAAAGCAAAATGTATGGCATGTATCCGTTCTATAAAGAAAAATACGGGCATTGTATGGCTCCGTTTGGTGGCGGCATGGAGCATCAAACAATGACAAGCCTTGGTTATTTTGATTATTATGTTGATGCCCATGAACTCGGCCACCAGTGGTGGGGAGACAATGTTACCTGCAAAAGTTGGGGCGATATTTGGATGAATGAAGGTTTTGCTTCGTACACCGAACATTTGGTAGCGCAGTATTTAGATAACGTAAATTTTGCCAATAACTTAAGCAGTGCTCATAACAATGTAATGAGTTCTCCGGGCGGAAGTATTTTTTTTACCGATACTTTAAATTCATCCCGAATTTTTGATTCGAGGTTAACGTATGATAAAGGCGGCGCAATTATTCACTCCCTGCGCTTTGTAACAAATAATGATTCCTTGTGGTTCAATGCGCTGAGAGGTTTTCAAAACACTTACAAAAACAGCACTGCATCGGCGGTTGATTTTAAAAATTATTATCAAACTTTTACCGGCATTAACGCCAGCCAATTTTTTACACAATGGTATTATGGCGAAGGCTTTCCTTCGTTTAACGCAATTTATAATTTTGTGGGTAATGTTTTTTACATTCAAAGTACACAAAGTACCAGTACGCCAAGCTCAGTGGCGTTATTTAATACACCGATCGAATATAAAATAATCCGCCAGGGCGCCCCCGATACAATTGTAAGAGTTATACATTCAAACATAACCGAAACGTATTCTTTCGCGATTTTAGGTACAGGAAAAGGTTTAGTGGTTGATCCGAATAACTGGATAATTAATGGCGGAGCCGCACCAACAAAGGATACCATGCTTGCAGGTATCAATGTAATTGCAAATAACAACTCTCCCCAAATAACTATCGGGCCTAATCCCACAAAAGGAATTTTAAATATCAGCAATTCAAGTAATGAAGCCGTTAAAGTTCAGGTGATTGATATGAACGGTAAATTAATTTTGGAAAGAGTTTTTGGATCTGATACTTCCATAGATCTCACTAATTATTCAAACGGAATTTATTCGGTAAAAGTTTTTGACAATTCGGGTAATGAGCTGCTGAGTAAAAAAATTGTGAAGCAGTAAATTATTTGGTTTACTGATGCGCATCAAGAATACCGAGTATTTCTTTTTTAGACAGAAATCCTTGGATACTCCAAACTATTTTTCCGTTTTTGTATAGCATCATTATCGGTAAACCATCCACTTCAAAATGTTTTGTAATTATGGGGTTTTCATCTGTGTTAATGTGAAATAATTTTAATTTATCTTTTTTTTCACTACCAACTTCTTTTAATATG
>JANYBY010000086.1 GCA_025360565.1 Bacteroidota bacterium | reverse complement strand
ACATATTAATTTATTTTCGATTACTTTCTCATTTACAAGATTCGCGTTTTGTACTTCAAACCGTGTAACTTTTAAATAAGATTTCTGCCATGTTTCATACGTTTTTTTGTCGGCAGGAGAAATTCTAAATATCACTTTTTTATCCTTTATAAAATGTTTTTCATAGATCTGTACAATGCTTTGCGAGTTCATGTTTAAAACACAAATAACAAAAAGGTTTAATATTTTTATCTTTTTACGCATTAATTTGGAACGGGATCACAGTTTGTACCATAACTAAAATTTATACCAATATCGCCTCTGATTTTATCAAAAATATTGTATGGACAACTTACTGTTCCCGAAAAATAAAGGGGTTTTGGTATTTTTGCGGAAACTCTTGCGAAAAAGCTCGATTCAAAAACAGGAAACGAAAAATCCTCATTAAATATGCATGGCAAGGTAACTGAAACGCAGCAACAATGACCGTCTCCGCAAAAAGCGTGCGTACTCCATGTATTGGGGCAATTTGGTAAAATTTTAAGGGTGCCATTGATCCAAACATTAAGATTTGAGAACAAATACACATCTCCCTGTGCCAATCTTCCATTCAAACCTATCTTTTCATTCGTAGTGGAACAAGTTGCACGTTCGCCATAATCCCTCATCATTAAATCAAATCCTAAATCAAAATTAAAATCTGCCGAAACATTAAAAAAACTCCATCCAAAAGTTCTATTAAAACTTGAGTGTACTTTTGCCCCTGCACAAAATCCACTTCCGTTTTGTAGAAGCGCTAAGTTTCTTTCTGAGGTATTTGGCAAAGAACCGGGTGGCGGTAAGGCCGACTCAATTGAATTGCCTGTCATAAAATAGGAAGGAGCCTCAGCAACATTTAAAAATTTTATATTATTTGGCGCTGAAGGTTTTCCTGCACATACATACCAAATGCTTGGGTCAAAATGCGCTTTTAAATATCCTGATCCACTAATAACCTGAAGTAAGCTCATGTTTATTTGTGCCAAGCCATCAAATGTTTTGGTTTGAGGATCAAATGTCATTACCAATCTTCCTTTTATAGGCGCATTAAATTTATTCGCAATTTTTGCCATTGAGTAAAGGTTTCCTGCAAGATTTATTAAACCCAGCCCGCCGGAGTTAGTAAAATTAATGTCCAATAAAAAATCACCGTTACATACTGCTTCGTTGAAAATAAATTCTCCGGTAGCTCCCATTTTTATGCCGAGTGAAATTGTTGGAGTTGGCACATATGTTAAAGCGTTGCCTGAAACACTGCTAAAACTTTGATTCAACGTGATCATTTCAGTCTCGGTGCTTTTATTTGGCTTCATGTGATAGTAAAATCCGCCGATAATTTGCGATAATCCAATTGGTGTACCTGGAATAATATATCGCGCCGGAATTTTTGCGTCGAGAAAAAAGAATTTATAGTTTTCTTTGCTCCCAAATCCCACATTAATTCCTACAGGTTCTTCCAATATTTTTTTGATGGATAGGTCAAGCGTTCCAAAAAATCCGCTTCCATAAGTTGGATGATTATCGTTAAATAAAATGTTTCCTTTTAAAGTGAATGGAGATGTTTCAATATTTACGCTCGCACCATTTATTATAGCCTTATCAAAGCTCCATCTCTGCTTGGTAATTGTAACACCGGGCTGTCTGTTTTCTCCACCATAATATTGTTCTCTTGTTTCTATTTTTCCTTTTAATAAAATATTAGTCCCAATGGTAAGGGTATTATAGGTCATTTCGGTTAAATTCAATTTTACATTGAAACCCAGAACGGGCGCACCCTGATTAATTCCAAAAATAATATCATCAACGCTTACCGGATAATTGCCTGATCTGCTTTGCGAGCCATTAATATTATGCAGGGTGAAAACACCATTTGTAATGTATGGGGCTTCTGAAATAATTGTCAGATTCTGAAACGCCAGCGCCCCACCATTTGAATGAAATTTAGAATTGTCAAAAGAAATATATCCATTCAAATTTGCTACGGGCTTAAAAATACCGTTTGTTTTTGCAACGCTGATGTATGAATTACTATTTAAATTTACAGTTGCCGAAAAAACTTTAAACCTTAAATTAGACTCAGGTTTAATTACAAAATTATAATTCACGTTTTTTGAAATCGGGTTGTAATTTACATCGGCAATATACTGCAACGCTTGTGAACTATCTACTATAGGTATATTTACCGTTCCCTTTAAATGTCCGCTTGTTAGTTGGTTACAAATAAATCCGGCTCCCAATTCATCTATTGAAAAATCCCAACCGCCCAGGTTTCCTTCGTCGGATTTAAAAACATTATTTACCTGAAACAATCCTGTTATGCCCATATTATCAATTAAAATATTTTTTGCCAACACCTCAGTTTTTTTTCCTGTTTTTGCAATTTCAGTAGGCAGTTTTACAAGTAAAGATTGTAAGGCAAAGCCTGTCCACATTTCAGTTTTTGGAATGTTTGGGTTATTATATCCTTCCGGAAAAACCATTGTGCTTGCGTTACTTAATTCACTCATATCCACAACGGCGTTTGTAACCTTAAATCCCCAGTCATCCAATCCGTTTATTTTAAATGGTGTAACGTTGACCGTTGTAACAAATTCGTGCAAATTTTTTGTGTAAATTTGAAATGAGGCGGTTACCTCATTTTCAGAAGTTTGCGTTTCATCGGGCAACAATATGCCTTTTTTAAAAACAAAATTTCCCTGAAGATTAATTGCTTTAAAGCCGTTGCAATCCCACTCTACCCAATTTTGCCCATTGCCTAATAATTTTAATGTTACGTTTCGGTTTATACTTATTGTATGATTGCTAGCAAGAAATAGTTTTGCCTGATTACCGGCAATAACCCCTTGAGGATTAAATTTTATGTTACTTGCTCTGAAAGCCAACTTTGTTAACGTTCCCGGGAAGTCCAACGCGGCATACGCGCTAAAAAATGCGCCCTCGGGTTTAAAGTGGAGTGAATCGATTGCAATAACATAGCGCACAGCGCCAATTTGTTTTATAATGCCAAAAGGCAAACTCACATTTGAGTCGGGGTTTAGCTGATCGAGAAAATTATTTTTTGTTTCAACCGTATTTACAATAGATATTACGCGGTTAATTTCAGGGTCGGAAGAGGCAGGCGCATTGGGGTTAATGGGGTTAACTGTACTTTGCAATACCCGGTCACCCAAAATAAATTGAGAAAAGCCATGTAAGGCATTGAATAATAAAATTAATATTAGAAACTTTTTGATTTTATTTTTATTAAAAAGAGTTTCAAAAGTAGAGGAATAAATGAATAAAAAAAATTAGTTGCTTTTTGCTCTCTCCTCATGATCAGGAAATAGCAAAATTGAGGGCCGAGTTGCTTTTTTTGTTTTATCCTCCTTCAACAAATTATTTGAAAGATCACGATCAGGCTGCAGGCCTTATGGCCATTGAATTTATAGAGATGGCGTGTTTTATATTTCAAGTTAGTAACGATAAAAGTTACTGCAAACCCTTCGCAAAAATTTACAAGCGGCTGTTAATTTTAGTAAAACACCTACGTATTGACGTAGGTGATAGCTACGTCAATGCGTAGGTTTTAAATGATTTAGGAAAAATAATTGGTTTAATTGTGCAAAACTTGTGTGCAAATTGTTTAAAAGTTAGGCGCGGTTTTTTTGCCTGCAAAGGCCGTTTTCCGCCTAAACCCTCAAGGTTTTCTCGTGGCATCAAAAAAAACTTTGAAGGTTTTGCGCCACCGCATCCCGAAAACCTTCAAGGTTTTTCCACATCATCCCAAAAACCTTGAAGGTTTTAAATAAGTTTAGAAAAATGCCATCAGTGCAGATCAAAAGATCTTATAAAGTCTCTTGCTATACCCGTAGAGTGGCAGCTTGTGCAGCTTTTACCTTGTTCGGCAACGTTATATGCAGCATCGCCATTTGGTTTATACTCGGCCCACAACCATTTATTTGCACCGTATTTTGATTTGCTGTCTTTTTTCATTACGGCATATAAAATTAATTCGGCGCCGCTGTAAACTTCTTTTACAATTAAAGCCCCATCGTTAAAATTTTGGCCAACCGGCAGTTTACCGTCGTTACCAAATGAAGCAACGGCTTTAGAATTAAATTTTAATTTAAAGTTGCCATGTGGGCTGCCACCTTTTGCATCGTAAATAGTATCTTTACTTTTATAAAAGGTTAAATCGGCCAATTTGCATTCGTTGTATAGATCTTGATTGGTTTTGTTTTTTTTACACGAAACATAAAATACCGAAGTGCTAAAAATAAAAATGGCGCTTACTCTAAAAATATTTTTATTCATTTTTTATTTTGGGTTCGCAAATTTAATTTTTTACGGCTTTATATAATCAATAACCCCATTTGTAATTTGTTTTGAAACGCCGCCTATAGTATCGGTTTTAAAACTAAAGGTGGCCGCAAATTTATTTAATACACCGCCGGCCAATGTATCCATAGTTGTAATATTAATGGTGCCGGTTTTTGCGGTAAAGTTGATGGCGTTAGGGTCAACAAAATGCCCGGCCTTATTACTTACCTGCCCCAAAGTTAAAATACCGGTTGTGTAAGTAAAATTTAAACTCAAAGAAGAATAGGGCGCCGTAAAGGATGATTGCCCCAACAACAAATAACTTGTGCCAAATTTTGAAACTGTAATGGCACAGCTGGCATCGCTGGTGCAATACACCGTCCAATCAATATTATTTACTTTTGCAATTACTTTATTTAAATGAGGAGTGCTGCCCGTTGCTGCAGCCACCGGATCGGGCGTTGGCGTATCTGCTTTTTTTTGGCAGCTGAAAATTACTACTGCAATTATTAAACTTACTGAAAGTGTTTTAAGGGTGTTGCTCATTTACTTTTTTTAAATTGTATTTACTTATATAAATATACAAAACCATTTTGGATAAATAAAAACACGGAACTGCGCCAGGGATGGAGCGGCCTGTTTGAGCTCTTTTGCCACACCGTTTCGCAAATATTCGAGAGGCGGGGCAAAAAGCGAGTAGCGACAGCCCGGTGCTCCTGAAGCGAACATGCAGGCAGTAAATTAACAGGCATGTTCTGCTTTAGGGGCAGGCGCCCAAATTTTTAACCGAGACATTTTACCTAAAACTCCAAATAAGGTATCAGCTTTTGCAACAGCGCATTATCATTAATAATACCGGCAATATTATCCTTAGTAATATTAGTCTTGCGTTTCCAATCAAAAATACTTTTGGTAAGTTCGTAACTTAAATAGGGGTGTTTGTTTATGCTTTTAAAATCATCCTTACTCAGATTTATTTTTTTAATGGCCCCTGCGTTCACTGTGATTTGCGATTTTATTTTTTCGTAAAGCTCCTCGGTAAAACCATACACCTCTTTTAATTGTTCGGCATTTACAAAACCACCAAGCAGCGATCGGTATTTTAAAATGCGTTTTGCGTAAGCGGCACCTATACCATTTAATTGTA
>JANYBY010000084.1 GCA_025360565.1 Bacteroidota bacterium | reverse complement strand
GATTCAACATTAGAGCGCACGCATTATACATCGGTAAGCAATATTACCCTGCGTGTACCTAATAAATTATTGGATTCTGTTTTGTGCAAAATAACCGATATGGCTGTGTTTGTTGATTTTAGACATATTAGCAGCAACGATGTAAAAATGAAATTGTTTGCCAACCAATTAGCCGAACGTCGGTTTAAACAATACAAAACGCGTTTGCAAAATAAAATAGATAAAAAAGACGCCAAGTTAAATCAAGTAACCAACGCAGAAGAAAGCGCGCTCGAAAAACAAAGCCTGGCAGATGATAAAAGAGTAGAGGCTTACGATCTGGCCGACCAGGTAAATTACGCCACGGTTGTTTTATCTATTTATCAGGAACAAACCACCTTTAACACCGTTAAGGCATTGCCAACGAGCGTTGAGGTTTACGAACCATCCTTCATGAGCAAATTGGGCGAAAGTTTTTTGAACGGATTTAATGTGCTTAAAAATTTGCTTTTGTTTTTGGTAAATTTCTGGAGCGTGTTTTTAATTATGGCTTTGTTATTTTTCGGTATCCGTAAACTTGTTTTGTTTACGAGTAAAAAAGTGCCGGGGGTTGTAAAGCATCATTAATAAAAAACCCTGCGTTTAATTAGACGCAGGGTTTTCTTTTTTAAAGGTTTATTCGAGCTACTAAAAACTATTCATGTTCCAAGCTTCTTATTCTTCACGTGCCGCGTTTTATCCCGCTTGGTTTTCTTATCTAAATTCTTTTGCAGGGCTTTTTCTAAATTAATGCCTGTTTGGTTGGCAATGCAGATCAAAACAAATAATACATCGGCTAATTCATCATCCAGTTTTTTTGCCTTATCACTTTCTTTTTCGCTTTGTTCGCCGTAACGGCGGGCCATAATGCGCGCCACTTCCCCAACTTCTTCCATTAAAATAGCGGTATTGGTAAGTTCGTTAAAATAACGCACCCCGTATTTTTTTATCCACTTATCAACCAGTTTTTGGGCTTCAGATATTTTCATTGGTCTTAATTATTAGTTGTGTGGGCTTTGTCGGTAAAGTTCATCAAAATCAAATCCTTTTAACTCTGCGTCACTGCGCCTCTAAACCTCCGCGTTAAAAATACAACTTCATTTTTAATTAAACGCAGAGTAACAAGAGGCGCTGAGTTATCCCCGAAATTGCGTTGCCACAATGCCGGATATTAGCCCTTATCGTAAAAAGACGGCATCAGAAAAAAGACAGTATCAATAAACTGCAAAGTCCCTTCCTCGGTCAAGACATTTTCATCATGCAGATCCTCAACAATTATTCCAAGGTCAGGGTGATAATAATCGTTAGCCTTTTTGTTTATAAATCCATTTGCAGACAAAAATTCTTTGACATTGTTAAGGTTGGTACTTTCGGTTGACTTTACAAATGGTTGTTTTACGACAGCATATAATTTATCCGACTCGTAAAAACCAAGTAATTCATAGGCTAAATGCGGAAAGAAATAATTGTGAATTAAAAGACTGTTTAAATAGTCCTCCCACAATTCATAAAAAACAGAGTCGTTTAATTTTAAAATAAACTTTGGGTCAGAAAATTCGTAAACTTTTTGCTCAGCCCCTTCTCCAATGTAATTTGATTCATTGACATCATTATACCAAAGACTTTGGGCTTCAACAAATTCAATTAAGACCTGCGTTTCTTGCTCTTTGATGAGCTTTGCTTTTGCAGTTCCTTGAACTGTTTTCTTTTTTCTTCTAAGGTGATCGGTAATTGTTTGGATAATTTTTCCATTCCTAACCGATCCATTTCCTGAAATGATACTTTGTAATTCATGTTTTAAGGACATTTAAGTAAAGGTACTAATTTTCAAACAAATTGACAAACCAACAACTATACGCAATTTTTGTGGGTGCAACTTCAGTTAGCAGTATTTAGCGACCATCCGAATAGTCCGTCGCGGGGGATAAGGCTCACACCTTTCGGCCCATGCGTAATTTGGACTTAGTAAAAAAAGAGGCGTGGCAACAAAACGCAGCGGAGAGTAAAATATATAAACTCCGCGTCACTGCGCCTCTAAAACTCTGCGTTAAAAAGTGCAGGCATTATTTAATTGGCAATTGTTTTTATTGTTGGCGGAAGTTTAATATTGTTTTTTTCAAAAGCTGAATAAATACTGTGATACAATTCGCTCGTTAAATTGGCGGTATCGCCGGGCAAACAAAATAATTTTAAATTAATATTTACCGATCCATTTTCTATTTTACCAATAAATACCAACGGTTGCGGATGTTTAATTATTTTTTCGTTGGGTTCAATAACTGCCAAAATAACGCTTTTTATTTTCTCAATATTATTGTCGCTGTGCAGGGCCAAAGCCACATCTATCCTTAAATTTCCAAAACGAGTGGTGTTCACAATTGAGCCGTTAGATAAAGGACCGTTCGGCAGGATCACCGTTCTATGATCACCGGTTAATAAAATGGTATTAAAGATCTGAATTTCTTTTACCTCTCCGCTTTGCCCTTGCGCTTCAATTCCATCGCCCACTTTAAAGGGCTTAAAAATTAAAATTAAAACCCCGCCTGCAAAATTTGAGAGCGAGCCCTGCAAGGCAAGCCCAACAGCCAATCCGGCGGCACCTAAAATAGTTACAAAACTGGCGGTGCCAATGCCCAGCATGCCGGCAACGGTTACAATTAAAATAATTTTTAAACCTATACTGATCAAACTTTTTAAAAATGTGCGCAGACTTATTTCCAGTTCGCGCCTTACCATGGCTTTTTCGGCAATAATAGCAATGCGTTTCACGATCCATAAACCAATGAGTAAAACCAAAAGGGCCGATACCAGCTTGGGCGCAAACTCTACCAGGCCCGAGATCAATTGGTGAAAATAAATACTCACCTTGGTTTCTTGGGCAACGATTGTGTTTTTAACCCCCTCAACCGTTGGAATTAAAGTGGACGCATCACCTGACATTTCTAAAAAATACAACATATACACTTAGCCTTTGTTTAATTAATTTTTTTTACCTTCACAAAGCTAATTAAAAAATATGTACAAGTATTTTGTGTTATTAACCTTTTTTTTGTGTTTTGGCCTTAACGCCCAAACAACCAAAGAAGACAGTACAAAAGCATTGGTTAAACAATACGGATGGGATACTTTAAAATATCATAAATTTGATTATGTTTTAATTGTTGGCCTTTATCAGCAGCACCGTAATTTTAATCTTACGTTTCAGCAGTTAATAAATACCGACACCATTCTTTCTTCGTTGCAAACCTATGGCGCCGAATCGGGCAATATTGGCGGCATTGTACTTAACTACGATAAATTTTTGATCTCGTTCGGTGTAAGAAATACACCGCAAGACCCGGGAGCAAAAAAAGGATTTACCAAAGCATTTAATATTGGATTAAGTGTTGGCGACAATCGCTGGGTTTTAGAAAGTTATTACCGCAGCTTTAAAGGATTTTATAATAAAAACACACCCTCGTGGGATTCGGCAAACTTTAATAAAACAAAAGAATATTTTTTGCAGCCGGGTTTGACTAGTAAAATATTTATGAACCGGATCATGTATTTTACCAATCATCAAAATTTTTCTTACAAATCGGGTTTTGGCTGCGATTACCGTCAGCTGCGAAGCTCGGCCACCTGGATCCTGGGCGCGAGCTTTAATATTTTTGATCTGCATAACGACAGCGCTTTTTTTCCGGCTAAAGCCCGCCCGCTTTATAACGATTATGGCCGTATGCAAAGTTTTCGATCTTATAATGTTGCAATAAATGTAGGCGCTGCAGCAACTTTGGTTTTATTTAAGGCCTGGTTTATTAGCGGTTATTTTACGGCAGGCCCTGAGCAACAATGGCGAAATTATAATTTAGGCGAAGGCAACTTCAGGCACCTTTCTTACATTGGTTTTAGCGGTACCGGGCGAATTGCACTGGGCGTAAATCTCCGAAAATTTTATCTGCTCTATGCGTTTACCGATGATTATAATATTTACGATAGTTTTGGAGTAGTAGCTTTTAAATCCGAGTCCATTACAAATAACGTTACATTTGGCTGGCGCTTTCACACGGGCATGCCAAAATTTTATAAAAAAATTCAGCAAACTAAATTTTACAAATTCATTTAATGAAATACAGGTTAAGTTTTTTTTGTATTCTGCTTTTTGGTTTTTCCTGTAAGAACAATAAACAGCAAGTGGATCTTATTATTCACAATGCCAGAATTTACACCGTTGATTCTTTATTTTCTGTTACCGAAGCAATTGCAATTAAAGATGGAAAAATCATTAAAACCGGAAAAAACGAAGAGATCTTAAATGAATTTAACGCGAAGGAAATTAAAGACGCTGAGCAAAAATTTATTTTTCCCGGGTTTATTGATGCACATTGTCATTTTTTAGGGTATGGTTTGGGATTACAGCAAGTTGATCTGGTGGGCACAAGAGCGTTTAAGGAAGTAATTGAACGGGTAAACCAATTTACAAAAACCAATAAAGCGGAGTGGATCGTTGGCAGGGGCTGGGATCAGAATGATTGGGAAGTGAAAGAGTATCCCAATAAAAAAATATTAGATTCACTTTTCCCGAATACTCCGGTAATTTTAAAACGAATTGACGGGCACGCCGCGCTGGTGAACAGTGAGGCTCTGCGCAGAGCGAATGTAAATTCAGAAACCAAAATTAGCGGCGGCGAAATTTTAAAAAAGGAGGATAAATTAACCGGAATATTAATTGACAATGCGGTAGATCTGGTAACAAATAAAATTCCTGCCTCTTCAAAAGAACAAATTCAACAGGCCTTACTGAATGCGCAAAAAAATTGTTTCGCGGTTGGCTTAACAACTATTGATGATGCAGGCATAATGAAAAGCGATGTAGAAACGATAGATGAACTTCAGAAAAGCGGAAAATTAAAAATGCGTTTGTATGCCATGTTAAGCGATAGTTTTCCTAATTACGATC
>JANYBY010000067.1 GCA_025360565.1 Bacteroidota bacterium | reverse complement strand
CATTCAACTGCATAAAAACAATGTGTTACGGTTAGGTATTAAAGGCGCTTCGGTTTTTGGAAGCTCTACTGTTTATAAGAACGAACTTTTCAGGATAGGCGGTTTAAAGACCTTAAGAGGATTTGACGAAGAAAGTATTTTTGCCTCTACGTATGTTATTCCAACCATCGAATACCGCTTTTTACTTTCGCAAAATTCAAATTTATTGGTGTTTGCCGAAGGGGCTTGGTACGAGAGGGCCAGCAATGGTTCGTATTTAAAAGATACTCCCATAAGTGTTGGCGCGGGGATTAATTTTGATACAAAAGCCGGTATTTTTACACTCAATTACGGAGTGGGGAATCAGTTTGGAAATGGTTTCGACCCACGCAGCGGCAAAATACATTTTGGCTTAATTAAGTTGTTATAAACTCAGAAATTCACTATATTTGTTTATCAACTAACACTTTTTTCATGAAAAGAATATTACTCCTTATCCCCGCAATTATTGCCTGTTTTTTTTCGCATAATTTTTCCGCACAAACTTACTCAAGCCAAAATATAAACCTTATCAGTTTAATAAATCCAAACTCAGGCACAGTTGGTGTTGGCACCGATGGCAGAAGGTACAACGGTTGCTGGGGATGGAAACAACCAATTACCAATAGGGAATATGCCATTGTAGGCTCAAGCATAGGTTCTTATTTTATTGATATTACCAATCCGGTTACACCAACGGTAAGTGCGTTTGTGGCCGGCAAACAGGGCTGTACCTGGAGGGAAATAAAAACGTATCAAAATTATTGTTATGTGGTGAGCGATGACGGTTCTCCAAATACATTCCAGATCATTGATATGGCTCAATTACCAACTACCGTTACTGTTGTACATAACGGCACTTCGTATTTTGAAAGGGGCCACACTATTTGGATAGATAATGATAATATGTACATTGGTTCTACCACTTACAGCGTCCCTAACAATCCGTCTTATTCTTCAATGAGCCTATGGAGCCTTACCACACCCACAGCGCCTGTACTTTTACGCCGTTTGGAACAGGATTATCCAGTAATATCAACGGTGCATGATATGTTTGTGCGAAACGATACCATCTTCGCATCATGCGGCAACCAGGGTTTATATATTTTTAAATGGATAGGTTCTGTAATTAAATTTGTTCAATTAGGTTCTTATACCGGTTATCCTTCGGGCGGATACAATCACTCAAGTTTTTTGAAAAAGAACGGAAAACATTTGGTGTTTTGCGATGAAGTGCCAACCGGGCTTCCTATAAAATTAGTGGATGTTCAAAACCTTGCAAGCGTACAGCCCCTTGCAACTTTTAATCCTCATCCCAACACAACACCTCATAATCCATATGTTCTTGGAGATAGCTTAGCAGTAGTTGCTTGTTATCAGGATGGAATTAATATTTATAATATTAAAGACCCTAACAATGTTTTTCACGCAGGATTTTTTGACACCTATCCTCAAAGCGGATTTAATACCGGCAATTACCAGGGGGCAGATTACCGTGGTAACTGGGGCGCTTATCCGTATTTACCCAGCGGCGTTATTATTGCCACCGATATGCAAAACGGTGTATTTCTTTTAGACGCCGGCAGTGCAGCCGTTTCAACAGGAATTAAATCCAATACAGGCATTAAAACCAATTTAATTTTTTATCCTAATCCGGCCGACGAAAAAATCTCTTTAAATTATAACACTCAAAATTCATCGTACGTACAAATAAAAAATACTTTAGGTCGATTGGTTTTCGAAAAAACATTTGTTGGACCTATTCACGAATATGTTTACACAACTAATTTTGCTAACGGCACTTATTTTGTTTCGCTTACCGAAAATGATCAAACAACCACTAAAAAATTAATTGTTAGTCATTAAAAAATGAGGTTGAATTATTTTTTTAATTTACATTTTTCAAAACGAACTTTGTTTTGTTTCCTTGCAATTATATTAATCACCCAATTAAGATCGCAGTTTGCCGCTTCAAATTTTACCCTGTTAAGTAATATTAATCCCGAAGTTGGCGTAAATGTTTATGGGGATAAATATTCGGCATGCTGGGGATGGACACAACCCGGAACAAACCGTGAATATGCCATTGCCTGTTCAAAAAGCGGAACTTATTTTGTTGATGTTACCAATCCCGCAACGCCAACTATTTGCGCGTTTGCACCCGGCACATCAACCAACGGCACATGGCGCGAAACAAAAACCTATCAAAATTATTGTTATGTAGTGAGTGATGATGGCGGACCAAATACTTTTCAGATCTTTAATATGAGTACTTTGCCCGCAACTGTTTCAATGGTCTACAACAGTCAGGCGTTGTTTAAACGCGGGCATGCTTGTTGGGTTGACGGAAATAAATTATATGTTTCCGGAATTACATACAGCAATAATACAACCAGCAGTATGGATGTATACAGTCTTGCAACCCCAAGCGCGCCGGTACTTTTAAGAAGATTAAGTCAGGATTATCCAAGTATAGGATATGTTCACGATATGCATGTTCGCAACGATACCGTGTTTGCTTCTTGCGGTTATTCAGGATTGTATGTTTTTAAATATAATAATATTGGAAATACGTTTACGCAATTGGGTTCCTTAACAAGTTATACTTTTTCAGGATACAATCACGCCACATCATGGACACCAAATGGTCAAACATTGGTAATGATGGATGAAGTACCAACGGGCTTACCCATTAAAATTGTGGATGTAAGCAATCTTTCAAACATGGTGGTAGTTGCCACTACCAATCAGTTTCCGCAAACAACACCGCACAATCCCTGGGTGGTAAATAATAAATTTTGTTTTGCAAGTTCTTATCAGGATGGTACGCAGCTATACGATATTTCAGCGCCATCAAGTCCGAGTTTAGTTGCCTATTTTGATACTTTTCCGGCGGGCGGTGGAAATAATAATAATTGGGGAGGCGATGCTTATGGCGGGCAATGGGGGCTGTACGCTTATTTCCCAAGTAAAAATATTTTTGCTTTAGATGAGTCGAACGGCATTTTTATGTTAAGCACACATTTATATGCGAACCCCGAAATTAATATTCAGGGCAATGCAAATAATATTTTAGATGGCTCTGTTGTTACAAACACGCTTAACGCTACTGATTTTGGAACAGTAGCGCTTGGTTCAGGAGTAAGTAATGTTTACACGATTCAAAACACGGGCATTAGCGCCCTTACCGTTACCAGTTTCAGTATTTCAGGTTTAAACGCGAGTGATTTTACCTTCTTCGGCCCTGCTTTTCCCTACACCATTTCGCCTGCGGGCACACAAACGTTTGGAATTATTTTTAATCCAATGGCCGCGGGCACACGCACTGCTTTGGTAAGTATAAATAATAATGATATTGACGAAGGCGTTTATGATTTTGTGATTGACGGAACGGGCGTTGTCACTATAGGACTTAATCAACTAAAGAAAATCGGTATTTCCATTTCTTTATCCCCTAATCCCGCGCAAAACGAGGTTCAATTTAATGTACCTTTGAGTTTTTCGGATAAAAATTTACAAGTAAGGATTTATAATACAGAAGGAAAATTGGTAAGCGAAAAAAATAATGCCGATATTTCGAAACCAAATAATACAAGCCGGATAATAAGTTTAAACGAGTTAAGTAACGGGGTGTATTATTTTAATTTAATTTCAGAAAACAAAACTATTGCCACACAAAAATTAATTATAAACAGATAAAAATAAACCAAATGAAAATTATTTACCTTTTAACCTTCATGCTCCTTTTGGGAGTTAACAGTACAAACGCTCAATTTGCGGCATCAAATTTTTCACTTGCCAGTAATATAGATCCTGTTGGCGGTGCAGGAATAAAATATTCTGCCTGTTGGGGATGGACACAACCCGGAACAGGAAGAGAATACGCAATAGCTTGTTCAAAAGACGGTACTTATTGGATTGATGTTACAGACCCTTTTACACCAACGATCGCGGCCTATCAGGCAGGAACTTCAACCGGCGGAAGCTGGCGCGAAGTAAAAACATACAGCACGTATTGTTATGTTGTAAGTGATGACGGAGGTTCAACAGGTTTTCAGGTGTTTGATATGAGTACTTTACCTGCAACTGTTACATTGGTAAGTTCAAACCAAACTTTATTTCGCCGCGGCCATGCCTGTACAGTAGATGGAAATAAATTATATGTTTCGGGAATTACTTATAGTGCAGGGGCTGTTCCCGCCACGAGTGCAATGGATCTATACAGCCTCGCTACCCCATCCGCTCCGGTTTTATTAAGAAGACTGAGCCAGGATTATCCTGTCATCGGATATGTACACGATGAGCATGTAAGGAACGATACTATTTTTGCTTCGTGCGGAAATCAAGGCTTATATGTTTTTAAATACAACAGTATTGGAAATACATTTACGCAATTAGGTTCTTTAACAAGTTATACCATGTCGGGCTACAATCACTTTAGTTCGTGGACACCAAACGGACAAACTTTAGTAATGGCCGATGAAGTTCCTGCTCAATTACCATTAAAAATAGTTAATGTTTCCAATATCGCTAACATGACAGTGACCGCAATCACTAATCAGTTTCCGCAAAGCACACCCCATAATCCATGGGTTGTAAATAACCAATATTGTTTTTTAAGTTCTTATATGGATGGTACACAATTGTTTGATATTTCTTCGCCGGCAACACCTTCTTTGGTGGGATATTTTGATACTTACCCTGCGGGCGGAGGAAATAATAATAACTGGGCACCCAGCGCTTACAATGGCCAGTGGGGTTTGTATGCTTATTTTCCGAGCCGTAATATTTTTGCGTTAGACAGAACGAACGGTGTGTTTATGTTGAGAACACATTTATATGCCAAAGGCGAAATTAATGTAATTGGCAACGCAAACAGTATTCCTGCCGGAGCAGCAATTACAAGCCCAACCAACAGTACAAATTACGGAACAGTTAACGCCGGCAGTAATCTTACGCACGCGTTCATTGTTCAGAATACAGGCATTGGTCCGCTTACCATCTCAAGCATTAATATTACCGGAGCAAATGCTTCGGAGTTTACAATTATTGGCGGACCCGCAGTACCTTTTACTTTAGCACCAAACGGCGCACTCGCATTATCCATTCAATTTGCACCCTTAACAAACGGTACACGTTCGGCTCAAGTAACTATTAATAATGATGATGTGAACGAAAGTGTTTACGATTTTGTGGTTGATGGAAACGGAAATGGTACGGTTGGAATGAAAAATAACCGCCGTAACAATTTTAATATTTCATTATTTCCTGACCCTGCGCAGAACGAACTTCAATTTACAATTCCGTTTTATTTAGCAAGTAAAGATCTGATCGTAAAAGTTTATTCGATCGAAGGAAAATTAGTTGCCGAAAAAAGCGGCAACGATATTGCAAAGGCGGGAAATTTGATCCGAAGCATTAATTTGAACGAGTTAAGCAATGGATTATACTATTTTAATTTATTTTCGAACGGACAAAACGTGGGCACTAAAAAATTCATCGTTTCAAAATAAAATAACGACAAATAGCAAATACCGTACTTATTTATGCTCACTAAAAATTCTGTAATTGGTGTTATTGGCAGCGGAGCTATGGGCATTGGTATTGCTCAGGTGTCGGCCTCTGCGGGGCACAGCGTTTTTTTACATGATAATAACGAGGACGCTCTTTTAAAGGCGGAAGCCAATTTAAAAACGGGTTTAAATAAACTGCTCGAAAAACAAAAACTTTCAGCCGAGCAGGTAAATACTATAATCACCAATATAACTTTTGTAAAAACGTTAAATGGTTTAGCATCGTGTAATTTAATTATTGAAGCCATTGTTGAAAATTTGGCAGTTAAAAAAACTGTTTTTTCCGAAGTTGAAAAAATTGCCGGACCCGATTGTATTTTCGCATCAAACACTTCTTCTTTATCGATAACTTCTATCGCATCGGCTTGTGGCAAACCGCAGAACGTTATAGGCATACATTTTTTTAATCCTGCCACATTAATGCCTCTGGTAGAAATTATTCCCGGTATTGCTACCGATACGGAGGTTGCCGCGTCTTGCAAGGCTCTTATTGATTCGTGGGGAAAAATTACAGTTATAGTAAAAGATACTCCAGGCTTTATTGTAAACCGCGTGGCTCGCCCTTTTTATAGCGAGGCCTTGCGTATTTACGAAGAGGGCATTGCCGATATTGCTACCGTTGACTGGGCCATGAAAGAAATAGGCGGTTTTAAGATGGGTCCGTTTGAATTGATGGATCTGATAGGGCACGATGTGAATTATGTTGTAACCGAAACGGTGTGGACACAATTTTACTTTGACCCAAAATTTAAACCGGCATTGTCTCAAAAGCGTTTATTAGAAGCAGGATTTTTAGGAAGAAAAAGCGGAAGGGGTTTTTATAATTATTCAGCCGATGCCAAACAGCCCGAACCTATTAAAAATAAAGAATTAGGCACCAACATTGTAAAACGTATTTTGGTAATGCTTATTAACGAAGCCGCGGATACCCTGTATTTACAGGTGGCCTCTCGCGAGGACATTGACCTGGCAATGACTAAAGGCGTAAATTACCCGCAGGGATTATTCAGATGGGCAGATGAATACGGTGTGCCAAACATTATTAAAGAACTTACCTCGCTCAAAGATTTTTACGAAGAAGATCGTTACAGAATAAGTCCGCTTTTAAAACAGAAATTTATTTTGGGGAAGAAGTTTTATTAATAGGTCGTAAACTTCTTTTCCGCTTTAGCCTTTTCTAACAACTGCTGTTTATATTGCTGAATTAATTGTGTTTTGCGGCGGTTAATAATAAAATTCTTAATATTCTGTCTTTCGAAATTTATGGGTGATAAGCCGTTCTTTACTTTTATCTCTTTTATCTTTAAGTAATAATAAAAGTCCGCGTCATTCAGCTCCACTACCCTGCCCTGGTATATATAAAAATCTGCCTGATCTTTTAAATTCGGAATTTCTTTTTTTATATCATCCAGATATAACCAAGTACTGTCGTTTATAAAAAAATTATCAGCGTATTGAATGCATAAATTTTTTAATTGGTCTTTATCTTTTGGGTTTGAGTAGTATATCAAGCTTTTCATTTTACTCAATGCCTGTGCTTTTAGCGGAATTTTAAAATAATCCACTTTTACAATATTATCCTTTAAAATAAAATTATCCTTATTCTCATTATAATACTGTTCTATTTCGGGCCTCTTGACATTTGTATCCAGGTTGGCCTCAATAATTTTTGTTTGGTAAATATAATTAACCAACGATTTTTTATAGGTCTGCACCTGCTCTTCTATCTGTATTTCATCTTCGGTTAGTTTTGTGAGCGCCTCCTGATAAAATAAAGATTCGATGGCCCAGGCCTCAATTATTTTTTTATTCACACCAACACTATCTTTTGGATTTCCTGTATTTATAAAACTCTCTTTTAAAACATCGGTGCTTAGTTCCTCTGTACCCGCAATAGCAGCGGGTTTCGGCTTTTGATCCTTACCCGCATCTGTACACGATAAAAAAATAAGCTGAATTAAAATAATACAGAATATATAAGCCCTCGTTTTCATTTGACAAAAGTAAAATTAGCAATTACCTGTGAATAATATGCATAAAAAAAGCCGGCTGTCTCAAAAACAGCCGGCTTAATATATTTCAGTTTAATTACTTAATTGTACCTAATACAGCATCATCTACCTTTACAATATATTTCTTTTTTAAATACGATAGCCATTCGGTTTCCAAATAATTTTGAAAATCGGCCGTAACCATTCCTCTACACTCGTTTAATTGCTTTGGTGATTTTGGAAGTAATTTATTAATTACCAAAACCAATATTTTTGTATCCTTTTCGCTTTTAATATCTGTTGGGGCTACACCTTGTTTCCAATTTGCATCCACGTCTTTATTTTCGCCTTTTAAGTAGGTAACATTTTCAACACTTACATTTAATTGCGATAATTTATTTACAGCATCGGTAATGTCTTTTTCGCTTTTATTCAGTTTTAAAAGTTTACGTACTTCGCCGGCTACTTTTGCATCCAAACATTTGTAAGTAGTTACTTCGGCTCTTTCGCCCCACAAATAATTATTTTTATTTGCTGCGTAAAAATCCTTTAAGCCCGTTGTATCTTTAACCGCTTTGCTCCAAACTTTTTGGTCGGTAAGATCAAACAATAAAATTCCATCTCTGTATTCGCGTAATAAATTTCTGAATTCAGGGTATTTTGCATCCAATAATTTATCTTCAAAACCAACTATATTCTCATCAACCCATGTTTTATAAATACCTTTCATTAATTCGGTAATATCTGTAGGACTTCTGAAAGTAATTTGCGTTTCAAGGAATCTTGCAAAATCACCTTGAGTATAAGATTTTCCACCCAAGTTAAATATTTCCTTATTTCCCAGTTTATCAGCCCTGCTTGCTTTCCAGGTTGCTTGTAAATAAGTTGAGTCCAATACTTTCGACAACTCATCTCTGCTCTTTAAATTTTCTTTAAAGTTGTTTTCTTTTTTAACTCTTTCAATTAAAGCCACGCGGCCCATTTGCGAGCGGCTGTCGCGAGCCACTCTTGCTTTTAATTCGTTTTTCATTTCCTCAAAACTGGCAAGTGTTTTCAGGTCCACACGCTTAACTAAATGCCATCCGTATTGAGTCATAACGGGCTCGGAAATATCACCATTAGCTTTAAGACCAAAGAAAGCGTCCTCAAATGCTTTCGGCAATCTTCCGCTTTTAAACGGCTGAAGCATTCCTCCTTTATCGCTACTTTGTTTATCATCGCTGAACTGGCGAGCCACTTCCTCAAACGACATATTTTTTAGTTTTTCTTTTAATTCCAATATTTTTGTTTTAGCGTTGGCCTTTTCTTGTTCAGTGGCATTTTTAGAAAATTTTGCCATAATATGCGCGGCAGTGCCTTCCCCACGACTCTCGCGTTTATCGTACACTTTTAAAATATGGTATCCGAATTTTGAGCGGATAATAGGACTAACTTCGCCAACCTTTGTATTGAATGCGGCATTCTCGAAAGGATAAACCATATCTAACGCCGAAAAATAATTCAGGTCGCCTTTATTCTCAAGTGCAGAAGGATCATCGCTTGTTTTTGGAGCAATATCCATAAATTTATCTGTAGCCACCTTATAATAATCGGCAAGATTTTTAACCGTATTAAATTTTGCCTTGTACACGCTGCTGTCTTTTCCTCTTAAAAGTTTAGAAACCTCAGAGCTGTTCTTTAATATTTTTTCGTAGTTAGAGATCTCAGATGATGAAGGTAATTTACCTAGGGTAGCGTTTCTTATTATTGTAATTCTTGTATACCCTTCTAATGTATCTTTTGGCAAGGCGTTTTCTTCAACCCTTATCAAAATATGACTGGCCCTCACCTCTTGCTTCATGCGGTTATAAGCTTCGGTCAAAATATTTTCGTTGGTGTTCTTATCGGTAAGATAAGGTGCGGCTAACTGGCGGCGGTAACCGGATAATTCGGTTCTAAAAGAGCCTAAAGTATCTAAACCCATTGATTCGGCCTCGAATACTTTACTTTTAAAAAGTGAGAACAGGTTAACGTATTCGGTAACTGATTTAGGATTATTTTTTATTTCTTTCCCGTTATTTTTTTTATAAACGGCTTCAAACTCCGATTTTGTAATTGGCTTTCCATTAATTGTCATTACCGCAGGATCCTGCGCGCAAATAATTACCGAGTAAAATAAGGTTATAATGGCAAATACATTCTTCTTGTTCATACATTTAAAATTTAGGCAAATTTAGTTTTTTTATGGTGAATTTAACGGATTTTTTTTGGTTAAAGCAGCGTTAAGGGTGTACCTCCGCCGAAAGCGCGTAAAACATACGATTTACTTATTTAATGATCTCTGATAATTTTTCTTCTAAGGCCGGGCCGCGAAGGTTTTTACCAACAATTTTTCCTTCTTTATCAATTAAAAAATTTTGCGGAATACTGGTTATGCTATACATTTTACCGACCTCATTTCCCCATCCTTTTAAATCGCTAACATGATCCCATGATAAATTATCTTTTGCGATCGCATCGATCCATTTGTCTTTATTTTGATCAAAAGAAACGCCTAAAACCGTAAAGCCTTTGTCTTTAAATTTATTGTAAGCGGTTACTACATTTGGGTTTTCCATACGGCAGGGCCCGCACCAGCTTGCCCAAAAATCAACCAACACATATTTGCCCTTGTAGTCGGAAAGTTTAAGCGGTTTTCCCGCAGGTGTATTTTGACTAAAATCCGTTGCCTTAAATCCTATCATTGTGCCCTTTAATGATTCAACTCTTTTGTTTGCCAGTTTTATAAACTTTGTATCTTCAATGCTTTTATCAATGTAACCCAAGGCCTCTAAAACAGTTTCCATAGGGATGGCCGGATTATTCATATCGTTATAAATTATAAAGCCGCTTACCGGTGATTTAGGGTGTGTTTTTACAAAACCCTTTAACCCATCAATAAACGAAGCGTTCAGATTCTGAAAATCATTACGAATACTTGTCATGGTAAGATTATCGCCAACCCCGGCCGCTTTATTATAATCCGTTTGCATTTGTTGTTGCTTTAAAACAAAATTATTTATCATGGTTTTATATTCCATGTAATCCTTTTGTGCTTGGCCACCTTCGATCTTTGAAAAGGCAATTGAATCTCCTCTTAACTCTACTTTAACATCAGATTGATCAGCAAAAAAGATCACGTTTGGATTTGAATTGATATTGCGATCGTTGGTGAACCAATACATATTCGGGTCGGTGCTTTTTAAATTGAATGTAAATTTACCGTCTACCAATTTTGTTGAGTCTGTAAAATCTTTTTCATCCCATTTATGATGAATGTAAACAATTTTACCGGTATAATTTTTAACTGTTCCGTTAACCTTAAAAGAAAACTGTTTTTCTTTTTTTTGGGAAAACGAGTTAAAAATTAAAAGTGCAAGGCTGAGGGTAATAATTTTTTTAAGCATGTTATTTAGTGTTACAACAAATATAATAAGGTTTGCCTAAAACAGGTTATCTTTTAGAAATTTTAACCTTTTTTTGGCTGTCTAAAATGCTTCTTTCTATTGGGAAATTGGCACAAAATAAAATAAGCGGCTTTAGGCCGCTTATTTTATTATTTACTTGTTAGTTTATTTCGCAAGACTATAATTTTGCCTGAAATACTTTTAAACTTGGCCTCATCCATATCTTTGATCTGTTTAACCGCGGTAATATCATCGTGAATAGGTTTTAAATCGGCCATTAACTGGTCCGCTTCCTTTTTATCCTTATAATCTTTTAATAAATTAATTAAATTGCCTAAG
>JANYBY010000056.1 GCA_025360565.1 Bacteroidota bacterium | reverse complement strand
CTGAACACGCGAAACGAAATGTTTATATGGAGGACCCTTTTATACCCTATATTGAAACAAAATGATTTCTATTTATAAAATAAAACCAAAATTTCAGCAGCTCTTAAGACCTATTTTAACCGGTTTATATAAATTAGGTATAAGCGCCAATATGATCACTTGGGCCGCAATTTTATTATCTGCATGTACAGGGATCATAGTGTGGATGCATCCTTTCGGGAAGTCTTTTTTACTATTGCCATTAGTATTATTGGTTCGTATGGCTTTAAACGCTTTAGACGGTATGATGGCCCGAATTTATAATATGAAAAGTAAAGCTGGTGAGGTGCTGAACGAACTTGGAGATGTTGTTTCGGACATCTGTATTTTTTTTCCTTTAATAAAATTGTTCCAGTTGAATCTTTATATCCTTTTAGGGTTTATTTTTCTTTCTGTAATTAATGAATACGCAGGAATTCTTGGAAAAGCCGTTTCAGGAGCGCGACGTTATGAAGGACCAATGGGAAAAAGCGATCGGGCTTTTGTTATTGGATTGCTCAGTTTGGTCTTGTTTTTTTCGAAAGGATTGATGCCGTATCTTGATGTTATTTTTACGACCTTTATTTTTTTACTGATCATTAGCACGAGCGTAAGAACTTTTAAAACTCTAAGACAAGAATAATATGGACTTATTTAACTCAGAAAAATATTTGGCAAATAAGGAAGTCATCTTTATTATTCTCCTTATCCTTGGCTTGTTAGTTACAGCAACCTTACTATTCTTTATTTGGGGTAAATTAAAACCCGCCGCCAACTTAACGGAGTTAAAAATGAGAACGAAATCGTGGTGGATTATGGCGGCTATATTTATAAGCGCCACTATTATTCATCCTGTGGTTTCTTTTGTGGCTTTTGCCCTTTTGTCTTTTGCAGCAATGCGTGAAATTGCCAGCATAAGTAAAAATGTGAGGGACGAGGACAGACGGGTAATAATTTGGTGTTACATCGCTATTCCCATTCAGTATTTTCTTGCATATAAGGGATGGTTTAATTTGTTTATGATATTTATCCCGGTAATAATGTATGTGTGGATTCCTTTTATGCTTGTGATTCGCGGTATAACTACAGAAATCGGAAGGTCAATGAGCGTACTCCCTACGCAATTAATGCTCACTGTTTTTTCAATAAGTCACTTGGCTTATTTATTATCTCTACCTGAAATTCCTGGATTTCATGCCGGCGGTCGTGGATTGTTATTGTTTGTTGTTTTTTTAACCGAAATAAATGATGTGTTTCAATTTGTATGGGGAAAACTTTTCGGAAAGAATAAAATTATTCCTAAGATCAGTCCGAATAAAACATGGGAAGGCTTTGTCGGTGGCATTTTAACGACAACATTGATTGGTTATTTTTTAAGATTTCTTACACCTATGAACGGTTGTGAAGCGTTAATAGTTAGTTTTCTTGTAGCTTGTGCAGGCTTTATTGGTGATGTGGTTGTTTCTGCAGTTAAAAGGGACATTGGATTAAAAGACACAGGCAATCTTATTCCCGGCCACGGAGGTTTACTTGATAGAATTGATTCGCTTTCTATGACTGCTCCAATTTTCTTTTATTTGATATATAATTTATATTACGTTTAAATGCGAAGAGTAGTTTTAGGAATAGTGTATACTATACTTATGCGTAATTTTTTACGAATAATTGTTGGTGTAAAGTTTAAAAATGCCGAGGTTCTTAAAAAAAATAAACAATTTGTAATAGTTTGTAATCACAATAGCCATTTAGATACTATGGCTTTACTTTCGTCTCTTAGTTCAGGACAGATCGCCAAAACACATCCGGTTGCAGCCGGTGACTATTTTGGACAATCACCGGTACGCGCTTTTTTTACAAGATATTTTGTAAATGCGGTTTTAATTCCAAGAACAACTACAAAAGGCGAACAAAATCCTATTCGTGTAATGAGCGAGGTTTTAAAAAAAGGAGATTCGCTCATTCTTTTCCCTGAAGGTTCTCGCGGTAAACCGGAAAAAATGCAGGAATTTAGAAAAGGAATTGGTCTTTTAATGAAAATGAATCCTGAAGTACATTATATTCCGGTCTTTATGAAAGGTATGGGAAAAGTATTACCAAGGGGAGAAAAATTGTTAGTGCCTTTTGATACGTATGTTTTTTTTGGCGAGCCCACGCTTTGTAAGTCTAATGATATGAATGAAATAGTTAGTGAAATAGAAAAAGCTATTCTACTTCTAAAAGATGAAGCATTTGGAAATGTTGTGAAAACGACTGAGAAATAATTTTATTAAGATAAAAAATCACTCCCTAACCTCCACCACCTGAGGCGCCACAATAAATGTCTGGATCAACCTTTCTACTTTTGGGGTGAACGCATTGCAAAAAACTAAATGCTGACATTTTGGTAAACTTAGCGCCAGACGGTCTATTTGCCCTTGCCAGGCATTTTCAATATTTGTTTCGGCATCGTCGATAATAAATAATTTTATTTTGGTTAAATTAAAAGTGCGTTTAAAATAAATATCCATTATGCGTTTGGCGGTGGCTATTACCACATCGGTGCCGGCATAAATATCAACTGTTTGTTTGTCAATTTTTCCTTCTTCAAAAACGGTCACCACTCTTAGATCGGTTTCTTTTGCCATGGCTTTAAATTGTTCTTCCATTGCCAAAGCTTTTTCCATGTTTGAGACCAATATTAAAGCGCGTGGAGGATCTTCAAAAGCGTTTTGTAATTTTTGAACGGTAACAATATTTATTAAAGTGGTGCGTCCACAGCCTATGGGGCCAATGCCAATAATATCGGCACCGGAATTTATTTTTGGAAGGAGTTTGCTTTGTAATTCCTTTGGCTCTTCGATTTTAAGATCCTTTAAAGCCGCTACTAATTTTTTATTTAATTTTTCTTTGAACATTTTTTATAGAAGCAAAAATACTATTTAATTACGGGTAAAGGTTAAATGACGCGTGAGGGATTGTAGTGGAAAGCCCACAGTGAAGCGCAGCGGAACGAGGACTTGGAACGGAAAGCCCGACCCCTGAAGTAGAATTTGCCCATGGTTGTTTCGGTAGCAAATTCACTTCAGGGGACACGCCCAAATATTACGAGAACGCATTTAAACCCGTAACATCCATTCCTGTTATCAGTAAATGTATATCATGCGTTCCTTCGTAGGTAATTACGCTTTCTAAATTCATCATGTGGCGCATAATTGGGTATTCGCCTGTAATGCCCATTCCGCCATGAATCTGGCGGGCCTCGCGCGCAATTACCAAAGCCATATTTACATTATTTCTTTTCGCCATACTAATTTGCGCGGGTGTAGCACGGTGTTCGTTCTTTAAAACACCCAAACGCCAGGTGAGCAATTGCGCTTTTGTAATTTCGGTGATCATTTCCGCTAATTTTTTTTGTGTTAACTGAAATCCGCCAATCGGCCTGCCAAATTGTATACGCTCTTTGCTATAACGTAAAGCGCTGTCGTAACAATCCATTGCCGCGCCAATAACGCCCCATGCAATGCCGTAACGGGCGCTGTTCAAGCATCCCAACGGGCCTTTTAATCCTTTAACATTTGGAAATAAATTTTCTTTTGGAACTTTTACATTATCAAAAACCAATTCGCCTGTGGCACTTGCCCGCAAGCTCCATTTACCATGGGTTTCGGGGGTTGTAAAACCTTCGTAACCTCTTTCAACAATTAATCCTCTTATTTCGCCGGCCTCATCTTTTGCCCAAACAACTGCAATATCCGCGAATGGCGAATTGCTGATCCACATTTTTGCGCCGTTCAATAAATAATGATCGCCTTTATCTTTAATGTTAGTGATCATTCCGTTGGGATTGCTACCGTGATCGGGCTCTGTTAGCCCAAAGCAGCCCATTAATTCGCCGGTTGCCAATTTTGGTAAATATTTTTTCTTTTGCGCTTCGCTGCCGTAAGTGTAAATAGGAAACATAACCAAAGAACTTTGAACGGAAGCGGTGGAACGTAAACCGCTATCACCGCGCTCTAATTCCTGCATAATTAATCCGTAAGAAATTTGGTCGAGCCCTGCGCCGCCGTATTCTGTAGGGATGTAAGGGCCAAAGGCGCCAATTTCGGCCAGGCCTTTGATCCATTGCTTGGGGAATTTAGCATTTTGACATGCTTCTTCCACCACCGGAGAAACTTCTTTTTTTACCCATGCGCGGGCAGTTTCTCTTATTAATTTATGTTCATCACTTAACAGTTCATCCATTAAGTAGTAATCGTGTGCTTGAAAATTATCACTTGCCATATAAAAATTTTGATTTGCAAATTTACGAATTATCCCTGATTAAAGCCTTGTTTATGAATAGAAAATATTGTATTTTTAGGAAAGGATTTTTTCATTAAAACGCGCTCTAAATATTTTTTATTATTTTTTGGTTTATCCCTGATCTTATTGAGTCAGGATATACATTTTTCGCAGTTTAATGGTTCATTATTAAATATTTCTCCGGCATTTACCGGTTTTTTTGATGGCGATTTTAGAGTTAGCGCTATTTACCGAAGCCAATGGCAGAGCGTGCCGGTGCCTTATTCCACCATTAGCGTGAGCGGTGAAGCGCGCCTTAAACCCAAAGTATTTGTGAAGGATATGATTGGGCTTGGGGTAACATTTAATAACGACATTGCCGGCGATGCGCGTTACGGTACAACACAACTTTATGTTAGCGGCAGTTATATTAATCCGTTAAAACAGGATAGTTCGCTATTAATGTCGGTAGGTATGAATATTGGTTTTTGCCAGGTTGGGTTTGATTATAATAAAATGACCTTCGATAATCAGTTCGATGGGTTACAATATAACTCGGGCATTACCACAGGAGAAAAATTTGATTGGACAAAATATAATTATGCCGATATTAATTTGGGCGGGGCCATTCAATATCGTTTTAAGCGCAAGCATCGTTTTATTTATGGACTTGGAGCAAATCACATTACTACACCAGTTATAACTTATCAAGGAAATAATTTAAGTAAGCTGGACTTTAAGTTTGTAAATTATGTTGCTTACTCAGTGCAAATGAGTAATAAAACCGATCTGGTTACCGACGCAGTAATTAATTTTCAGGGAAAATATTATGAGGTTGTGCCGCACGCTTCTTTAAAATATTATTTTAATCGTGACTTGAACAAGGCTGTATTGCTTGGTGCCAGCTGGCGCGCGCGCGATGCTGTTGTTATACGATTGGGTTACCACGAAAAAACATTACAAAGTGGAATAGCTTACGATATAAATACGAGCAAATTTACCGCCGCTACCAACAGGCGTGGGGCGTTTGAGATCTATGTCAATTATGTTATCAGGCGACAAACCAATTACAGCGTTAAAAAAAGAGTTTGTCCGGTATTTATGTGATCTTTTGAAGAAGAAACTATACATATATATTATTTTACTAACGGTTTGCAGCAGTGGTATTTTAACCGCGCAAAGTAATGGCGCAATAGAAAGGCAGGCGAACGATGCCATGGCAGTAAAGGACTGGTATAGCGCCGCACAACATTACAACAGACTTTATAGCAGGGATAGCAGTGATATTAATGTTCAGTATAATTATGCTGATGCAAGCCGCTTAAATTTTGATCTTGATCTGGCATTTAGATTGTATTCTAAAGTGATTGTTTTTGATGACGATAAAAAATACCCATTGGCGTATTATTGGGTGGGACAAATTTTAAAGAATAAAGCGCAATATAAGGACGCTAAAAAGTGGTTTTCTAAATTTGCGAAAATAAAAAAAGGGAAATACCGTTTTAATTTTGATTATTATTTAACTAAATCGAAATTGGAGATAGAGGCCTGTGACCTTGCGAGGATCTGGATAAAAAATCCGGTTGGCCCTAAACTGGAGCACCTTGATACTACTATTAACAGTAAGGTGAGCGAGTACGCGGCCTTTGAAAGCG